>NC_003106.2:1488951-1790402 GCF_000011205.1 Sulfurisphaera tokodaii str. 7 | reverse complement strand
AAAATGCGTAATGTAATGATAAAAGCAATAAACCTAACCAAAAAATTCGGTAACTTTGTGGCTGTAGATCATATAAACTTCGAAGTGTATGATGGAGAGATCTTTGGCTTTTTAGGACCAAACGGTGCTGGAAAGTCAACAACTATTAAAATGCTCACAACAGTATTAAAACCTACAGAAGGAACTGCAATCGTTAATGGTTACGATATAATTAAAGAACAAGCCAAGGTTAGACAGTCAATAGGTGTAGTACCACAAGAATATACTGCTGATGAAGACTTAACTGGTTGGGAAAACATTATGATGATGGCTGGACTTTATGGTATACCTAGAAGTGTGGCCGAAGAAAGGGCAAAGGAGTTGTTAGAGATGGTAGAACTAACATACGCAGCAAATAGAAAAGTATCAACTTATTCTGGAGGAATGAGAAGGAGATTAGAAATTGCAATGTCCTTAGTTAGCAGACCGAAAGTATTGTTCCTTGATGAACCAACAATAGGTTTAGACGCACAAACTAGAGCCGCTATATGGCAGTATATTAGGAAGTTAAAAGAGGAATACGATATGACAATATTTGTAACTACCCATTATTTGGAAGAGGCCGATATGTACGGGGATAGGATCGCAATAATAGATAAGGGTAAAATACTTGCTATTGGCTCACCTAAGGAATTAAAAGAAAGAATCGGTGGTGATGTCATCTCATTACAAACAAATAATGACGAAAAAGCACTAACAGTACTTTCCAATCTTTTCGCAGATGGTATACTCGAAGTTAAGAAGTTTCAAGACGGTATAAGAATAAAAGTGAAAAACGGAGAGGAAAAAGCACCAACTATCTTAGAAGTCTTAATGAAAAATGGTATTAAGGTTACTAGAATGTCAATAACAGAACCAACAATGGATGAAGTTTACATGGAGATAACTGGTAAAAGTTTAAGAGATGAAGAAGCAAGCTCACAAGAAATGTTTGCATTTAGGAGAACCTTAAGGAGGGCGAGAGGATGACAGTAGAAGTTCAAAAAGAAGAAAAGAGAAATTTATCGCTTTATCACGGTTTATGGACACTAACATCTAGGGAATTGAAGAAATGGTATAAAGCCCCAGTAATCCTTTTACTCTCCATAATACAGCCAATATTCTGGATAGCATTATTTGGAAAAGCTATGAATCTAGGGAGCATATTTACTGGCACATCGATTAATCTTCCAGGGGTAATAATACCTAAAACTATAATTGATCAAATTGGACAAGAAATACTTAAACAGACATTCGGGACAACGGATTACTTCTCTTTCCTAGCTGCAGGAATGCTATCCTTTATTGTATTATTTACTTCAATGCAGAGTGGTATGTCAATAGTCTGGGACAGAAGATTAGGTGTGCTGGATAGATTACTAACAACGCCAGTACCCAGAGGAAACATTATTATAGCTAAAGTTCTAAATTCTGTTATTAGATCATTAGTTCAAGCAACAATAGTCTTAGTAGTTGCAGTATTACTTGGAATGACATTTGCACCGGGTATTAATGCTTTAGATTTCTTAGGAGTTTATGCAGCACTATTTCTAATGTCTTTCGGACTATCATCACTATTCCTAATGCTTGCATTAAGAGCAACTGATTGGCAATCACAAATGGCAATAATGAACCTACTTAACTTACCGTTACTCTTTACTAGTAATGCATTTTACCCAATAAAATCAATGCCTTCATGGTTAAAGCCCATAGCTTATGTAAATCCGCTAACTTACTCTAACGGTGCAATAAGAGGACTTTTACTCGGAATACAGACAAACTTAACAATTGACTTCCTCTACCTAGGCTTGTTTGCATTAATCTTATCAACTATAGGAATTCTATTATCGTGGAAGTACTTATCAACTTGAATTTCTCTTAATATAATAAGTGCGGGTAGCAAGATTTCTTATTAAAAGTTTTCCCCTATTTTACTATTTATTTTTTATAGGAAAATTGTTGATATTCATAAAAAAATAGTTTTTCTAATATGATTTGCTGAAAAGATCTAAAAATGTAAAGAGCGACTATTGTTTTAAACGTTTGGATATAAAGGTTATGATGTCCTTGTAAGGTTACCTAACAACTAAAGGTTATTTATACTTGCATTTTCTCTAGCTAGATAACACCTTAGAGAGACTTATTTGAAGATAGTTAAACACATTAATGTTAATTTCATATAATATTACAAACAATTTTTGAATTTCATGACTGCATTAGAATACTCACTGAGTTTAGGCTAATTATTGTCTTCTTTGGAAAAAGTAATAAATTTTTAGAGGAAAAATAATTTAACTAATCTCAGTTTAATTATATCTTAAGCATAAATTTACTCTTTACGTAATCCAGCTTACTTTCTGGAACTTCTATGTTGTTTATAATAATAATCTTATGATTAAAAGTTTCAACATACCAGTATCCAAGATTAACATAAGTTACCAAGAAATATCTATCAAATCTCTTATTAATGGTGGAAATTGCCTTTACTTCACTCCACAGAACTACAATATCACTTGCATAGTATATTAGATACTTGTTAAGGGCTGTTACTATCTTATCCCTATATAGTGATAATATGCTCATTGATATTATAAGCACAATTGCATATATTATAGTAGACCTAACAACGAGAAAGAAGACATAAGTTGCAATAATTACCGGAATAAAGACTGATAAAGAGAATACAAAGGCCAGAGCAAATAGGATATAAATCTTTGGTATTCTACGAATCCCAATAGCGTCAGCTATGTATAGCCCTTGAGAATTAAATGTAACGCCTACAGTACTTTTACTATTAAACCAATCAACAACTTCATCCATAAAAGCTGTTATTGTCTTTCTCACAAATAAAGTAACATGGTTAGAATTAAAAAATTCACATAGGTCTTCTAACGTCAGTATGGGAATCTCTTTTTTAGCGTAAAAAACGAGATGAATAAAATTCAGAAAAGATCTAGTGAACACTAATTTTTGTAGAAAATTTTGTATATTAGAGGGCGGACCTTAACATATGAAGGGGAATGAAGACAAAGGGACTAAATCCTACAATAGGGACTTCGTCCGGTCCGCCCTCAAACTAATCTACACCTTTCTAACTAATATACTTTTCCCCGAAGAACTCCTCAAAACCTTACTTAAAGCTAGAGGAACTTACTTGAGTAGGCTTGGGAATGAGGGGAGGAGAGCATTAAAACTCTTGAACAATATTGACGTTGATGATGTTAGAAAGGCATTAAGGGAGATGGGTAAGAAAGTCTTGAGGGAGACTAGGAATAGGAGGGTTGCTATTGACCTCCATTCTCAACCACAGTACCACAAGGATAAGAGTTTGTTGAGTAGGATTAAGCCTAATAAGGGTACTTCTTGGGGTCTCGCTCAAATTGCAATTTTCCTCTTGGGTAGGAAGAGTATTTTCCTTGATGTTTTACCTATAACTGTGAAGAATATTGCTGAGGATTTTAAGATGGTTATGCAAGTTGTTTTGGAGGAGTTGGACAAGTTTGATCTTAGGCTTGTTAGGGTTTATGCTGATAGTGCGGTGAATGAGGTTATTAAGTTTCTCTTGGGTCTTGGCGTGGATTTTGTTATTACCGCTAGGTATCAGATGTACAAGAAGTATGAGGATAAGTTGAGGGATGTTAATATTACTTATTGTGGTGTTAGGTATACTGGTTTTCTTTGTGTTAGGCATGTTAGTGGTGCTTATCTTGTTATTTTGAGGAAGGGGGATGGGATTATAGCTTTTCTTGTTAGTGGTGAGGTTGATGTTAGGACTGCTGTTGTTTTGGCTGAGGATTATAGGGAGAGGTGGGGTGTTGAGAATGCTTTTCGTTCGCTAGAGGAGTTTAGGGTTAGGACTTGTGATGTTAGGAAGGAGTTGGTTCTTATCCTCCTCTGTTATTTTCTTTTGAATGTTTGGTTTTTGGTTCGTTCTTGGAGGAGGGTGAGGTTGTGGGAGTTTTCTCAAGCTCTCGTTGATTTTCTTGTCTTCAAGGAGATGAGGGAAGTTGTTTCACAAGGTTTACCTCAAGTTGGGGAGTTATTTTTCGTGAACTTCAGCTAACTCTATGTACCCCTTTTTAACCACGTGAAATTAATTCAATATTTCATGTTTTTCTAATAAAAATTGATTTAATTATACTCTATATCATAAAATATATGTGGTCTTATTTGAATGGTACTGGTTTTGTTCAATTTTGGCTAATGTTATCATTTATCTCAGAAAAAAGAGATTCCCATACTGACGTGTAGTTATTAACGTGAAAATTGTATCGCTAATATGAGAATCTACTCTAGCTAACTCTATATAGAGATTATCCCTTCTAGTATGATACCTTACAAAATTAAATCAAGGAGACTAAAGCTTTCTTTTGTCACTACACCTTCATTTCAGTTATTATTGAGTGTAGGGAGTCAGCCCTCAAACACTTACTCAACTTAATGGAGTTCATGGTTAGACTAGGACTTATGATGTTAGGAGGCACTAAATGCTATGCCTCTAACGGACTTGACATTTCAATCGCGAGAGTCAGATAAGAGATTTATTCATAATCTCCATAAAATATTTTTAATCTTCAGAGGAAAAGTTAAATCATGCCAAAAGAGTTAACCCCATTAGAAAAATTACAGTTACTCGTTCCAGGTTACAGAGGGTATAAGGTAAAGGACTTAATAAGACAAGATGATTTTCTAGTTAGACAATCTACCATATCTAAGCTAGAAAATGCGATTAATAATATCGCTCAGCAAGAATCTCAAATAGCTTCAATAGAACCTTTTTCTCCTCTTTTAAAGAAAATAGAGTATTTACAGTCTCAGTTGAGATCGATAATTGGACTAATAGGCTCTCAACAAGGTGGTGGCGGAGATGTTTATGCTAGGTATAAAATACAGACTGAACAGCTTGATGAAATATTGAATAATGACTTACAAATGGTAAGTATTGCTAATGATATACTAAACCTTTCAACTTCTACAGAGAACGTCGACATTATACTTTCTATGATAAATAAGTTGAGGGAAGTTATAATAAATAGAAATAAGTTGTTTTTCCCACCAGAGACAAGATAGATAGATTATACTATGTAGAATTTGAAGGTAAGCTTTTCTCTTTTCGATCATAATCTTTTTATATTCATATAGTTAATAATTATTAGATGTGAAATGTCACTTAGAGCACAAGTTATAAGCACAGAATTGGAAAATGGAACTTCTGTAATGACTCAAGACACAATAATTTATCGATTTCCCAAAGAAAATATAACCTCAAAATCAATATTTATTGTTCAACCTACCGAGAGATGTATAGTCGTAATTCAAGGGCAAATTGCAGCAGATCTTCCACCTGGAACTCACAATATTCAATCTCCAGCAAATCCACTTTCAGCATTTCTTTCAAAGTTTAGGTATTCGTCTCTACCTTATGATACTGTAGTCTACTTCGTATCAATGACAAGACATGAAGTTAGAGTTGCCGGAATTAGCCAAACCGATGATTTAGTTCCCTTAGAGTATGAAGTAGCAGTATATTTCAGAGTTCAAAATCCTTCCCTTCTAGTGACTAACGTACAATTCGGTTCGCAGTATTTTAAAGATGCTGATTTAGCTGGTTATATTAATCCAATAATAGACCAAGAGGTGAGCCAAGTTCTTAATAATGTAAAGCTTGTCGACGTGTATAAGAAATTTTCCGATATATCGACAGCAGTAACTGCAGGGCTAAAGACTTTCCTCAGTGAAATAGGGATAGACTTAATTTCTGTTAGAGTTACAAAGCTTATACCACAAGATCCAGAATTAAGGAGGATATTACAGTTAAGGGATTTAGGAATAGAAATAAATGACAAAACGCGGGGCAAGCCTCGCCTTTTAAGGCGGGGTAAAGTTTTTAATCTTAGCTTAAAACTATTAATAAAGTGCGGGGAAGCCCACAAAGGTGGGCATACTGAAGATATGTGTCCCCGCACAGAACTACATATCCCCGAGTCCCCAAGAGCCAAGAGCAGAGGGCAACTCTTGGTGAGGGATAGGGGTAATGGGCTGAAGACCCAGCCTGTGGTCTACCGCTGGACGAACGGAGCGGGGTGGGTGCTTTACGCACCCACTAGCTATGAAGTTGTGAGGATGAAGGTGGTAAACCACAAACCTATGAACCGCCCTAAGGGAACCCTCGCCCTTTAGGGCGGGGAAGAGGTCAGGCAATAAGATTAGGTTTAGCAAGAATTTTAGCAGAGAGAAATGACCCTTCAAGCGTTAATATGGCATTAGGCACTCCATACTTCCCTCAATTGTCTACAATAGTAATAGGAGGATATTATCTCCCATTTGGAGCACCACCAACGCATACTACCCCACCAGCTCACAGTGAATCTCCTGGAACACCTACTGGAACTCCATCCCCACCTCAAGTTCAAACTATTCAATCTGTACTTAAGGCTGTATTTGGGGGTGGTGGGTAATAAACAGTAGGGAATTAAGCTGGAATATCGCTGCTGGGATAGGTTATTCCTTCATTTTAACGATATTGATGGGAATCGCATATGTTATTGTAAAGGTTTTTTATCCACCGACTTCATTCAGCATTGTACCTATAGTCTCATTAATAGAATCTCCAGCACTGGGCGTTATTCAATTAATATTATTAGGGTTAATGGTAGCTTTTACATACCCCGTTAGAACTAGAGTAGCTGGGGAGTCACTAATAGTTGTAAGAAAATTAGCTATAATTGCAGCTGTGGGTTATTTAGTGTTTTCACTTTTACCAGTGGCTTTTAGAGTACCTTACATACAGACTTATATAGGATTAGTAATTGCAGCTGATGTTTTAAATGGGGTTTTAGCTGGGGTTGTTAGTAGTATAGTTTAATCTTCTTTTTATTGCTCATTCTTCAATTTATGCATAGTAGATTCCTTCATAATTTTATACTGTGCACAGTTTAAATAAAACAATAAGTCTTCTAATTATACATATTTAGAAGATCTGTTGTGGAATTAAAAGTAAGGATAAGTTACGCCACGGATAAACACATATAGTAGTTTAAGGAAATTCTCTCACCATAAAAAATTATAATATTTGCTCATTAACTAATAAATACTTTGAATTTACTTCCTTACTTTATTTCGTTAATCACAAGGAATTTTCATTTAATAAGACAATATATCTTACATTTATTTAACGTAACGTAAAAATGTAAAGATTTTCCTATAAGTGCTAACACATATTCTATTAATGTTTTTAACATAGTATTAAGCGACGAATCAACAGAGGTCTAAAACAGCTATAGTTAAATTCTGCTTTTGAGAAATGAATATAACATGAGGGAGATTTTCAAGGTTAGTGAGATCAGAAGGTTGATTAGGAGAGGTAAGGCATTAATAGGAGGTCTACCTTTTAGCGGGAAGACTACTCTCATTAAAGAGGCCTGTGAAGATTATTGTGAGGAAAGAGGGGTACAATTTATCGAATTACCTAAGAAGTTTAATAATATAGATGAGTTAAACCAATGGAAGGAGAAGATTAAAGGAGTAGGTAAGGCTATTATAGAGGGAAGAAGCTATATAATAGATCTTTTGCTAGGTAAAGTATCTTTAGCTGATAAACCTTCCCTTCAGTCATTAAACCTGGATTTAAGAGGAAATATAGTGAGTATGAAAAGTTTAGATGCTATTGAAAAGATCTATTATAACGGTATAAGGGATGATAGTGCTGTTTCGAAAATTTTGATGTACTCGACAGTCACTATGTCTGATTATTACACTGTTATACCCAGGCTAGTTGACGAGGGTATTGAGCTGTATAAGCAAGGCAAACTTAACAAGATCTTAGAGCTTGTTTTGGGATTAAAGAGGCTTTATTACTCTTTCCCTAAGGGGGATGTAAGTGGGGAGGACAGTGTAATATATGCTTTAGAAAAAGTTATACCAAAGGACATAGACTTTAAGACGACATGGAGTGAGTTGAGCGAGACTTGGAAGGAACTGACATATTATAGATTAGATTCTGCTCTTAGGCTTTTACCTGGTTCTGCAGAAAGAATAGTTAGCCAGAGAGAGATAAGACCCATGGGAGATAAGGTAAACTTAGTTGATGTGGACCCGTTTTTTGTAAGTTTGGCTGAAGAGGGAATGTCAATACTCCTTAACGGTAATAATCTTTGTATTGTTGGTCCTATACGTTCCGGTAAGTCTACTTTAGCAAACTACGTCCATTCCATGGCTAATTTAGGGGATGTTGAGGTTGTAGACTATAACAATTACGACTTACTTAAGTTGAAGGAGAAGCTGTCTTCTGAAAATAAAAGGTTTATTGCAGTACTAACAGAGGATATCCTTTATGCCTTGCCCTTAGAATGTGCCTTTATATTTTCGGATACTTATGTTAAAGATTTTATCGACTATTTATATCTAAAGAACAATAAAATACGCAGGAGGAAATATAACATTAACATACCACATTACTACTATTACCTCTATAAACTGAAATATAATATGAGTTATCGAAAAATCGAAGATGAGTATAGGTCAGATATGACCAAATACGTCATAAGTACGATTTTCGGAAACAATAACGAATTAATCAACAATTATCTCCCTCTTCTTGTTCTAGGTCATAAGTATCTGCCTTTTCCTCCGAAGGTAAGCAAGATAATATTAAGGTATTTTAATAAGCAAGTAGACGAGACTTTTATTACGTGGTTTTCAGTATTTGATTTCCACGATTATGAAATAGGAGAAAGCGAGGAAATAGAGAGTAAGGAGACCGAGGTCATTGAAAAAACAAGGGAAGAGCTCATTAAAGAAGTTAAGGAGAAAAAACTTGAAAATGACTTACTAAAAGTATTTTTCCACAGGCTAATTTCTGATGAGGCTCTTCCTAATATTAAGATAGAGGACTTTGTAGAGACTGCACAAGGTTCTTACTCTCCCATTACGCAATATATACTCTACAACCCAGATATTATAGAAGAGTTAAATTGGGATTTGGGCGAAAAGCTAAGCGAGGTATGTAATTCGTTAAGGAGTATTGAAGACATAATTGGTGACGAAGAGAGTGAAATCGGTGTAGAAAAATTAGCTAAAGGTAAAATTCCTTATCGATTAAAGAAGAAAATCATAGAGTTTTATGAATCTAACGTAAATAATTATCAGAATATTTATAGAATCCTATCATCTAAAAACGTTAATATAGGGTGTTTGAGGAAAGCATCTAAGATATTAAAATTGTACATAGTAAACGCGGAAGACTTAGAAGTATTTCCATGGTTTGAAGATAAATTATATAATGCTATAATAAAGACAAAAGATGAAGAGTTAATACGAGATTACGCAAAAATGAGTTTTAAATATTTTGCCCGCTATAACACAGTTATTAATAAGGAGCATCTGGAATGGATTGAAGAAATTTCAGATTACGCAAAATTAGCTGTTACACCTATAATTAGACCTTATGAAGTACTGTCCGATGAAATATCGGTAGATGATATAAAAGATCCAGTAGAAGTTTATGCAACGTTACTTTCACTTATCTATCTAGGAATATATGGAGCAGAGCCCAAAATGCCATACACCTTAGTCAAATATTATTCATATATAGATCCTCTATATGAAAAATTTGTTAACTACATAAAAAATATAGATGAGCAAAGTCTATCGATTATATTTGACATTGTATATGATGCACAACTAGATAATAAAAACCATATATTTGACTTCATAACTCAAAATGTGCAAGCATATGGTTTCGGTACGGGCATTATAATGTTTGTTGATTACGATTCAGAAAGTGAGTTTGAAGAAGCTTTAGAGTACATAGATTCACTCGTTCAACCTACTTATATAACTTTAACTAGAAAAAAGGAAATGAGAGACGAAGAATTAGAATCATTGTTTGAGATATATATTGTGAAGTTGGCTCGTGTACTCCTTGCCTCAAGGTATGAGTATAAGTCTGTATTACAAGATATTATAGAGTTATACTCTAAGGCTAAAAACATTAAGGATAAGGAATTAGAAGAAAGGATACGATTAGCGTATCTCATATCAAAGCTGATATTATATAAGGAAGTTGAGAAAACAATACCAAAGTTACCTGAAGCGATTCTTTACAAGACATCCTTAGCATTAATAAGTGGTGAAGAGGAAAAAAGGGAGTTCCTCAAGGAAGTAGAGGCTATTAGAATAGGAGGCAAACCCATAATAGAAAAGCTAGAATATGCACTAGAGAAATTAGTTCCTATTCACCATTTGATACCAGTACTTAAAGCATACTTCTACTTAAAAGGAGAGAGAACAAAGATATTGAAAATGGACGAATATTTAAAAAACAAAATAAGAGGGATACCAATGTTCATATCAAACAAAATATTTAATGAAATCGATGCCAAGGAAAATAAAAACAAGTTTGCCGCATCACTTATACTTTTCATATAATTTTTTAAATGAAGCAATAGAGACCAAATTTGATCATTATGTTTAATTTCAAAATAGTTTTTAAAAGAACTTTTCCAATGCGGTGTAGCGAAAAACATGAATTTAGAAATGAATAATATGGTCAGAGTTAAAAAAAGACCTATTGATTCTAGATTTCAAACAGTTGTTCATAATCATACCCATTAACTTCGTAAACAAATATTATAGATGTAAGGAGATACGCTAGTAATATTATAGGATTTCCTAGCTTTTCAGATAAATCATAAAAGTCTTTCAGTCTATTTAGATTTCTGCTCTCCCTTCTACTAGGTTTATTGGGCAACTTTATGCTATACCAACCCAAATTTTCAATTTCTTTCTTTATATAGTCCCAATCTATCCCCTCTGTCTGCATTCTTTTGCAGTCCTTCAATACGTCATTAACAAACTGTTTGGGCCTATTAATGGAGTTCATAAGGAATGGCAAATGATTAACAGCTTCACTTAGGGTCAGCTTTGAAGTCCTTAACGCCCAATGAGTATATCTCAGTGCTCTGATCAAAAATGCAGTATGTTTAAATGTAAAGACGTTAGTAATCTCTGGTACAGTTTTTGTTTTTAAGGTAAATTTTCCGCAGATTTTTTCTACTATAGATAATATGAAGTACTCCCTAATCTCATACATCTGAAGTATCCTAATCTCGTAAGGATCTATAGCAATCTCACCGAATTTTATCCCTAACCTGGGCTTACTCTTAGTAAAGAAGACTAAAGGGTCATAGAGACCTATTTCTTCTTCATTAGGCCTAATAGTAACATATACTTTCACTCCTAAATATTCAGACTCAAATTCTTTATCCCTAACCGAGTTAAACTTCCTTAGCAGACCTAGTAAATCATGTGTCTTTAAAATCCAATATATTGGTGACTCTAGTTTTTTATCGTCTTTAACTACCTCTTTTTCCTCCCTCGACAACTGAGTTTTATCAATTTTTAGCTTATCAACTTCTTCAAGTGAGCTCTTCAGCTTACCGTTATTAAGATAGTCATCAAATAATCTGTGTGCTAAATAGGAGAAATAGAAAATATCGTCTTTATTTTTCAACTCTTCTAATCCCTTTACTTCTTCTGCATATTTCTCATATAGAGATTTTAAAGGTTCTTCAGTAGGTGCTTGGGACAGTATTTCAGCGGCTATTAATATATTACTGAAAAATTTTTGAAAATTTTTAACGTTTACTTCTCCTTCAATAATCATGTTAAAAATTGCTAATGCCATAGTTGTGCTTTAGACTTAGAGTATTTTATACTTTATTATAACGTACGGTTAAACCTCATTGAACTTCATAAATCCCCCTCTTGGAAAATTCTAAGATAACGAGTTTGGCATAATTGCTAAAATATTTCTACAACTCTGATTGGTTTCAAGAGAAAGCTAGGGATTTTACAAAATCAACCTTAAAAAAGTCAGATAATGAGTCGTGTCTTTTAACCCTCCAAAGGAAATCCCGATTTCATAATATACTAAGTTAGCCTTTATACACTCCTTTAAGAGATCTATCGATTTATCCTTAAGCCTTTGGATTAATCTGATAATTGCCGACATATCTAAAACGTATTTCACTTTCTCTATCCTCTCTAATAAGTTTCACAACATCTCTTACAGTCAGATTTAATTCTTCGGCTATCCTCCTAGAAGACTTTCTAGCCTCTTCCTCTTCTTTCTTCACTATTTCATCATCCAAAGTTTTTCTTAACACTTCAGAGATATTAATCATACTTTCTTGCTTTTTCAACTATTTCCTTTCTGACCTTAGTTGAGATCGTAACCCATTCTCTGACCTCTTCCCCGCCCTAAAGGGCGAGGGTTCCCTTAGGGCGGTTCATAGGTTTGTGGTTTACCACCTTCATCCTCACAACTTCATAGCTAGTGGGTGCGTAAAGCACCCACCCCGCTCCGTTCATCCAGCGGTAGACCACGGGCTGGGTCTTCAGCCCATTACCCCTATCCCTCACCAAGAGTTGCCCTCTGCTCTTGGCTCTTGGGGACTCGGGGATATGTAGTTCTGTGCGGGGACACATATCTTCAGTATGCCCACCTTTGTGGGCTTCCCCGCACTTTATTAATAGTTTTAAGCTAAGATTAAAAACTTTACCCCGCTTTAAAAGGCGAGGCTTGCCCCGCGTTTTGTCATATTAATTACCTACTATTATGTGGCAAAAAATTTTGTTACAACAATCTAAATAAAGATGACTTTACCATGATAAATTGAACGGAAAGTATAAAACACGTGAGAGCGTTCAATGTGTAATTAACGTAATTTACTTTATTAATAAAATTTTCATATGAAAAATAAGTATCACAGACTCAACTGGCATAGTAATACTTAATTGAGGTTACACCTAGATTATACTTTGTGTTGAACTCTATATTATAGAACATACTAGAAAAGCTTTCTTAGCCTTTATTATCGAAAATTACGGAATTATTTGTAACTACATTTAATAAATTGATTTTATATTATCATGCTCTTCATAATTAAGTGAGTTTAATTCTAGGTAAACATGTTTTATAACTTTTTACTTTGTATAGTTATTCACATTAATTACACATTGGACGCTCTCTCGTCTAAACTTGCGTTTATGGACTTGAAATATGCTTTCCCCATGAATCTGTAAATTTCTCTTTCAGCTTGTTAACAGTACCTGTCAGTCCGTCTTAAGTACATAAATGGTAAATAGCTATCTTTCCCTACTCAACTGCTTAATTATTTCTCCGTCTTCTCTATCCTTCTCCTCCCGTAATAATTGTGGGTTGTGCTATATCCTCTTTGTAACTCTCCTCTAAAAGTTTGAGCTCTCTTTCCCTTCTACGAAAAGTGGTACTATACTTATAATAATTTGAGCACCATCTATTAAGTTATATTGAATAAAAAATTACAAAGAATTCGCAGAAAACGAAAAAGGAGTGAATAAGTTAGTAAACGAAGCAGTAAGATAATAATTTACCACATAGAAAATAAAGGTTTAATATCTTAGAAAATGCAGAAATCCTTAAAAAGTGCACTAATTATACTCGAAAATGATTAAAGAATAGCAATTCCCTCCAATTAAGCTTTCTCACCCCTTAACCTACGCTATAACTTTTAAAATGGTTTTAACATTTAAATTTTCGACTATCAATTTGCGGATTATAATTAAAGTGAAATAATACAGCTAAGATAACATAAAACTTTAGCAGAAAGTTTTTAGCTTCACCAGAATCATAAAGGTAAAAATTCTCAGCTACTAAGGAGGGGAAAATTTAACAAAGCAGTAAAATTCATTATACATTAAATAATTATACACTCAGATTTATAATTCAAATTGTTAAGGTCATGAAGTTTATCTTAACTATTTATCTCACCGGGCTTAATTATCTTAATACCTAAGGAATTAGCTATAGCTATAACCCTTTCCTCATTCTTATCATCTATAAAAGGAGTAACTACAATAACCTCAGAAACCTTTTTACCCTTTAACTTCTCATACAACTCCCTCTTCCTACTTATCTGGATTAACTCGCCCCTCTTCAATGAGGCGGTCAACTCAACTAAAATAACCTTACCATCACTCAAAACAACATCAATCTCGACTTCAGAGGGATAACCATAAACAAAACCATCTTTATCGAAAATAATCTCTCTATCGACTTTCCAACCGGCATTGGACAATAACTCTATGATACCTTGCCTAAAAACATCTTCAGCAACAATACCCCATCTAGCACCTAAGGCGCTAATCCATACCTCTAACTTCTTAATATCCTTTTTAGTTGCCATGTCCTTAATATCATCCTTTGTTGCCATTACTTTCTTTATTTCCTCCAACTCTTGTTTTGTTGCCAAACTCTTCAAATCGTCCTTTGTTGCCATGTTTTTGATGTCCTCTTTTGTTGCCATTACTTTCTTTATTTCCTCCAACTCTTGTTTAGTAGCTAAGTTCTTCAGATCCTCTTTTGTTGCCATGTCCTTAATATCATCCTTTGTTGCCATTACTTTCTTTATTTCCTCCAACTCTTGTTTTGTTGCCATGTTTTTCCTTATTTCTTCTATTTCCTGCCTCAACGTAGTTTTTAATTCCTCTAAATCTTGCTTTGTGGCTAAATTCTGCCAAGGCATAAGCTTTGCTAAGACTTGATAGAGAATTTCAGGCTTAGATGCCAGTACATCTGCTAAGATAGAGGGGTTCTCCATTAAGACCTTTTTGATCTCATTAGCTAATGACATATCTAAGTATATCTCGAATTAATAGAATAAAAAACCTTGCTATTGGGTAATTGGGAGATTCGCAGCTCCTTTGCAAATTCATTTTATTTTTTCATTTTGAAGTTAAAAAATTTATTGTACATTTGCAATTGGAGCGACCAAGGAGTTTGTACCGCGGACTTAATGGGGGTAATGGCATATAATCAACTATTTCTTCATAGAATTATTCCAATTCTATGAGAATATTACAATTCGCAAAAGAACCGTGAATCCCTCTGGGTAATTCAAGCTTCTTTATAATTTCATTTTATGATTAAATATTTGATTTCACATCAGCAATGGGACTAAAGGGTTATATTGTAACAAACTAAATCAACTTACGCTATGTAATACAATTACCTCTTTGTAGAATTATATAATCTTTTTCTTAGTAAGTGTTAAGGGGCATGATATCTGAATAGTAGTTTAAGGAAATTCCCTCACCATAAAAAATTATAATATTTGCTCATTAACTAATAAATACTTTGAATTTACTTCCTTACTTTATTTCGTTAATCACAAGGAATTTTCAGTTAATAAGACAATATATCTTACATTTGTTTAACGTAACGTAAAAATGTAACGATTTTCCTATAAGTGCTATCTGAAAATTACAAAATAAATATTGTTGATACAATTATCTAGTTAACTTAAATTAAATCAAAACAAGTCTTTTTACTCCTTTGTAATTCCTACGGTTGCAAAACCAAGTTTATTAGAAGGGCTTAGCTTGTAGTGCCTATTATGGATAATGACTATACTAGTCCTAGAGAATACTACAATTAAACCCTTAAATCACCTCAACAAGAATAAATATGAGGCTACAGTAACTACACAAAATCTAGTTGCTTCTTTAGTACATCTCTCAAGTCAGAAGGTATTATCGCTACCTTATAATTTTTACCATTTATATTCATTTTTCCTACAAACACTAGGCAATAAAATCTTAAAATACCCAAAGGAGTCTTAGGTTCATGGTGAAAGTACGAAGTGTCATCTAAGAACTTCTTAGACAGCTTGCCATATTTCACTACACCTCCCTCCTTTAGAATTAGTCTTAGTATCTCTATAGCCTCCTCTGGTAATTTTTCTAATATTTTATCTAGGTTTTTTGTATAGAATTCAGTTATTGCATCTATTTTTTCTTTCTTAACTCTTCCCTTAATGTTTAAGGTATCACATATCTGATCTATCCACTGTGCGGGATATTTAGAGAGACATTGCTTTAACGTTGTCTTATCCGTCACATTTAAGTCCTCTATAGCCTTTAACTTTGTACTGTCTACCATTTCTAAAGCCTTATCCACATATGTAGGCATTATAAGACCATTTTCATCTACCAAGGGGATGTACTCTACTACACCAACTAAGTAGTATTTTCCATTATAGCTCATAATATGGCATGCGATCGTGTGAGTGTTTTTGATCTTTTGTTGGGTTTCCCATTCTTGCTTTCCTACTTCCACTACAAATTCACCTATACTGTTATAAAGTTTTACATAGTATCTATCGTTTATTCTCTGAAATCCCCTAATGCTGAAGTTCCCTGATATTATCTTCATGCTTTTGACTTTATCTAATGCCTCTTTATCGAATTTTTGTAAGACTTCTTCAAAAATCGTCTTATCTGTTTCACGGTTTCTGTAGAATAGCCCGTACCACAGTGTAAAATCTATTTGGAATAAAGCGGGATCAGGATAAACTTTCAAAGGGAAATCGGAACTAGAAAATTCCTTAAAAATTTCTTCAATCTTATTCTGTTGCATCTTAGACAACTCTTCATCAGCTCTTTCAAGAACTTCTAGGATAACTTCTTTTAGTGATTTCACATAAGAATTTTGTTACGAGAATTTAAAAGCCTTTATTCCTCTAATTTGTGGCGTAACTTCTTTTTAATTTCATGCGAAGCTTATGTGATCCACGAGAGAGCGTCCAATGTGTAATTAACGTGAATAACTAAATAAAGTAAAAAGTTATAAAACATGTTTACCTAGAATTAAATTCACTTAATTACGACAAGTATGATAATACAAAATCAGTTTTTTAAAGTGACTGCAAATAATCTCGTAATTTTCAGTAATCAAAGTTAAAAGAACTTTCCTAGAGTGGTTTTTGATTAAGAATTCAACTCATGATATAATATAGATGCAATTCTCTTAGATATTATTCTATCAGTTGTGTTCTATAATTCTTGTTTTTTCCTATGAAAATTTTGTTAATAAAGTAAATTATATTAATTACGAATTAGACGCCGTCTCGTAATAAACATCCTTAATATAAAGCTGTGAAGCCTTTTATGCAAGAAATGCTTTCCAGTTAGAATAATTAGTGCTTTTTGCTATATTAAGTGCACTCATTATCCTCTTCTTTTTTACGTAATTTCAGCTCAAAACTAATAGAAAACCGAAGGGCTATTAAACTTACATTTGATTTCATCACTTTACATGAATAATTTTATGCATAATATAAAATTTCATGGAAACAACAAAAATATCTCATTTTCATAGAATAGGAAGTAACAAAGCGAATGATCCAAGACTTATTTGAGGAGATAAACGAAGCTTTTATGCCTACTCTCTAACATAATATAGATGAGTTCATACGAAAAAGCCTCTTTACTCTGTAGAAGGGCATTAAGTTACTTAAAAGTTGCTAAAGACGTATTCCATGAAGGACTTTATGATGTTGCCGCTACGAACTGTCAAATTTCTGCTGAACTATTAATAAAATCAACTTATTTATTTCTCGGTTTCGTATATCCAGAAACCCATAACATTAGGAAGCTTTTAAGTGAATTGGCTAACTTAACTAAACTAGAAGAGATAGGCAGATTAGTTAAGGAAAAGAGAAAGGAGCTCAACTTAGTAGAACTTAGCAGATTTGAGGGCCAATATTCCCCAATAGATGTTGATTCTGATTTAGCCTCAGATTGTTTAGATACAGTAGAAAACATAATTTTACCTCTAGTGAAGAAAATATGGGGTGAGAAGTGGTGCGAGGGCTAGATTACATAAAATATCTAGAAAGTAACTGGAAGAAGATTGCGGAAAAAGTAAAGTTAGCTGCTGAGAAATTGGGAAGAGTTGATAAGGTAGTAGTATTTGGATCGGTAATTAAGGGCAAAATCACGGGTAGTAGTGATTTAGATATAGCAGTATTTTATGACGAGAAACTAACAGATAGGGAGAAGATTAGGAGGGCTCTGGAAATACTTAACGGAATAGATGAGGAAATAGTTGTAATAAATGTTCAAGTACTTATGAAGAACGAAGAGGATTTCTTTTTAAAGTTCATCAAAGAGTACGTAGAAATATAATACGAATATTCCTACGACATTACGAAAATTGGGATAAAGTGTAATGATATTAATGGCACTCTTCCTCAGCTCTATTAGGGAGCTTAAGGAAACTGTTATAGGGATAACACTCATTTTCCTTTTTCTCTTAAGGGGGCTAAATGGATGAGAGCTTCCTTCTTTTGAAATACTCCATAGTACTAGTCTCATAAGAGAAAAGTAATTTTGGTTTTGTAGTGTGGATAATATCCAAAATGTACTAGTCTCATAAGAGAAAAGTAATCTTAAAATTTACACACTAATTTGAAGAAAATATCCAAAAAACTAAAATTTTAGCTTCCTCATCAAGATTATCGAGATTAAAAGCTGTATGTCACTTACATTCTTAAAAACACTTACTCATTTTGAAGACCTTATACCCCAATAATAGAAAATTAATGAAGCTATCGCTGTAACAGCAGAAGCCTCATAAAAGTTTAGTATTGCTAAAGCCCCATTATCACCTATGAAGGTCATTAAAGTCAAGAAGCCTATATAAGCAATATACCATATGGAATTCCAAAAGTCTTCTTTTACCTTGTAAACTACCGAGAAAACTATGCAAGCTATAAGTAGCAATAGAACTGCATAAGGTACTGATGGCCAACCGCTCCAATATATTATTAAAGATGCGAAAATAAATGCCAGTGCAGAGATTATATTAGACCCAGCTATCATTGGCTTCATCTTACCTTTAGATATTAACGCTTGCATTGCAACTGGATTTGCAGAGAAACCTATATAACCTGCTACTACGGAATCGCTTATTAAACCGTATATTGTTGGAAGAGGTGCCGCAATATAGGCAACAACTGCTCCTACTATAACAAATACTATTAACGCCCAAAGTGGGATGGAATATTTATTTAATTCCTGGATTTTTTCAGAAACATATTTAGATCTACTAATAGCAAATAGAACTCTCATACCCCCACCTTGATAAATATAACCAGTGACAAAAGGACCAATGATTCCTATAATTCCGGTTAATACTAGCAAGGAAATTACTCCTCTGGTACCAGCAATGTCAATAAACGGATTTCCCGGGAGATTACTCAAAGCCGCCCAATTTCCTGGAGAAATTCCTAAACCTTTCCAATCTAATGCGGCTATAAATGCAATAGCAAATGCAACATAAATCGCAGTTTGTCCTAGTACAGTATAAATTATGGCTTTTCCCAACACACTATGATCTTTAGTCTCTTCTGCATAATCTGGTATTACCCCTATTCCGCCAAATGCAAACATCGCTAATGGAATTGCACTGAATATTCCCGCAAAACCGAAGGGAGCAAATCCTCCATATGCTGTAAAATTACTGAAATGAAAGAAATAAATTAAAAAACCTAAAAGTACGGCCAAGTATAGCAAGAGCTTTATGCTTCCGAACCAAGTTGTGGACATACCAAAAAATCTCACGCTATAATAATTAAACGGTATAAAGAGTAGCATAATTAAAACTCCTATTATAGCTCCTAAGAGTGTAGGAAAACCATTACTGTTAATCAAAACAATCTTGTAATTACTAGTGAAATAATTTAACCCTTCTACTACTGCTAAAGCCTCGATAGGTGGAATAAACAAATACCAAATCAGATCAGAAAAGGCATTTATTAAATTAGTGATTCTTCCGTGAGAATATAATGGGTACCTAGAAGGTCCTCCAGCTTCTGGATAATAAGACGCAAGTTGAACATAAGTAAGGCCTATAAATAAATAAAATATACCTCCAAGGAGCCAAGATATTACAATTGCTGGACCAGCCAATGCTGCCATTCCAGCAGAGCTAAATAGTACTCCGGTTCCTACGGCACCCGCTATACCAATAATTACTAAATTTAATAAGCTAAGTTCCTTTCTTAAGTAATTTGTTTTTTTCTCCATAAAATATCTAAGAATACTCTTTGTTAAAAATTTTTCGTTATTTCAGTAAATGGGGAAATTCACGGTTCTTTTGCAAATTTACTTTATTTTTGAAATCAAAAAATTGATTATTCATTATCGAGTGTTCCCAAGGGTTATTCAAGTTGTTTTTGCGAAATGTAATATTCTCTAAGGAGAGTATAAACTCTGTGGCAAAATAATTGGGTTAGCAGATTCACGGACTCAGTGTGAATTATAATTTTATATATATAAATTAGTACAATTTAGTGTATAAATAATACAGTATAGATTAAATATTCTATGTAATTTAGATAATAACCACACTACTATATGCCTTTTCAACATAGTACGCTGTTCTGTCTCGAATTATAATATTCTCCTTCAAATTAATATAATTGAATGAATAAATAACGCAAAGAGTTAAATTATTCTTTATTATATAGCCCATTTAATTATATGTTATTATTGATTCTCCACATTAATTTAGTAGTTAATAATACAAACGTAAACCACAATGAAAAACTGATAGCTTCAATTCATAATTAGGGTATAAATTAATTGAGATCTTTATAAAGAGTAGATGCAAAGATAAGGTTTTGTATATCTTAATGCATAGATATAAATACCCTAGTGGCGACACTATCACTTCGATTACACATTTATTTTCATCTTTTATTAATATAACATATGGAAGAATTGATAAAGAAGGTTGAAGAGAAGGGAATTAATGTTGAAGATGTACTCTTAGACGCATTATCAAAGGTAGACCCTGAGGAAAGCATAAGACTAAGAGTTCAGTTGGTGGGACCGTTCTCAAACAGTCATCAAATTCAATAATTGTTTGTAAAAATATTATGATATTCATAAAAATATTTTTTCTAATGTGGCTCACTGAGAAGAGCTAGAAGTGTAAAGAGTAAAAATTGTTTTAGGAAAAATTTATGTGCAAGGGTCATGAGGTTATATGGAGGTTACAAGGTGGACCTCGTAACCCTTGCACAACTTTTGGTTCTGAGGAATTTAAGCCAAGAAAACACGGTTTAGAAGACCTTGCTTACGCAATAGCAGCATACCTACTAGGAGTACAAGTCACCAAGCTGGGAATACCACCATCAACACCAAACTAAAAAACTCGGAGTAAAGAGGAGAATAGAAGAAAAACCACCATGCCCTATATAGGTTAAGAATAGGCTAAGGAGGGATTTGGTGCTTCTGGGTTATAGTGATAGTTTGTCTAAGAGGAATTTGAAGGAGGTTTTGAAGGGTGGGGATAGTGTTGTTCTGGCTAAGATTAGGTTTCTTTTGGAGGAGTTGGAGAGGCTTGAGGGTGGGAGATTGAGGAGAAGCTTAAAGAGGTTGTTCCCAAGGATAGTTTGGTTTTCACTATTCCGGGTATTGGTAGGACGCTGGGTTATATAATTTTGGCTAAGGGTTGGAGGCGTTTTTCTGATAAGAAGAGTTGCTTATTGTGGTCTTGATCAGGTTGTTGAGTCTAGGGGTGTTGTTTCAAGGGGTATTTCTAGGTGATGCTGTTTTGAGGAGGGCTTTTTATCTTGCAGCTTTAACTGCTATTAGGGTTAACCTTGTTATCAAGCGTTTTTGTGAGGAGCACAAGGGAAGGTTGAGGGGTAAGAAGTTGATTATTGCTTGTGCTAGGCTGTTATTACTTGGACTGTACTGTATTATAATAAGCCCTTTGATGCTGACGAGTTATAAGGAGAGTCTTGTTTTTCATAAGTAGTTGGGACTATGCTTGATTTTTGATGGAAAGATTTTTATACCGGAAGCTCCACACTCATGGAGAGATATAAAAGATTTTTAAGTACATTAAAAACGATTATTATGAGGAATTAGGTGGAGATGTAATTTGGAGAATTTTAAATTGTTATTTGCATTTAATGGTGACCTTTATAATATCAGGTTTGAAGGGCATGAGAGCGAAGGAGATAGAATAAGATTTTTTGAAGAATTCAAGTCATATTAAGTTTGTGATATAAGGTTAGCTAATGCTTTGTCAATTTTCTCGTAAATTTCCTTAATTTCAACCTTGGGGAAATAAGTAATTACAGCTTTTTCTGTCTCTTTAATAACAGTGGTTAAATCCTTCAACACATCTTCCTTTCTACTGTATTTACTGAATCCAGGTTCAAAGCCGTTATATTGATATTCATGTAAGTCTAAAGCGTAGTTAACTAATTGTATTACATCAATGCCAATTTCTTTCAACATCTGAGCTAAAGCATACATACTATGTGTGGGGACTGTGTGAGCCTTTTTCTTTATCCATTCCCTCTCTTTATCGTCCTTAGCTAGACTCAGCAATTTTTCCTCGTTAACTACAATTAACGCGCTAAGTAGTGCTTTTACTGCACTAAAAGCTTTTCCAGCTGAGTTCCTAGTATACCCGTCCTTCCATAAAGCAATAGAGAGTAAAAGGTCTGATAAACACTCAATTACTCTTGCTTCAACATAATCCTCATCCACTTTATAAAGGTCTTTTTCCATAGTTATTACTCTTTAAATTTCCTTAATAAATGCAACTTATGTAATAGGGAATAAGAGGCAGTAAGCTATACGTTTAGTTATAAGGTAAAACGGTCTGTAGATAGAATTTTTATTCAAAACTAACAATAGATTTATACTCTCTGAGGTTTTAAGGGGTGAGGCTCTTCTCTTATTAGGGTTTCCGTGCTAATTTAAAGGCTTATTCTTTTCTTTTAAACTAAGTACACAATCTAAGCAAAAATATTTATTTTCCTTCCGCTAATTTTTACTTGATGTTTTCTGTTAATCTTACAGCTATTAGCTATCTAGGCTTAACGGGTCTTATTATAAACGTAATGGTAGGTAGTTTAACTTTCTTGTTTTATAAAGTGATGGAGCCTGAGCGTAAAAAGGGAATGTTCCTAATCGGTATAGGACAGATGGTCGCTTATGACGGGGAAAGCGCACTAGGGATTTACGTTTGTCATTACGCTCTTAGGAAAGAAGTACCTCTCCCTATATTGATAGGATTTGCTATTGAGTCGGCTCTAATTTTCACGCTTTTAGGCCTATACATAGCTGGAAGAATATTATTGTCTACAATGAGGAAGAGGGTCTTAGGGCTGATAGTCTCTATTCTTTGGATTCCGTTAACAATATTTGCTGTATTATGAGCTGTATTAACTCTTGTCTAACATGGTTAATGTTTATGAGTGTGTAATGGGAAGAGAAACACACACTAGTTCCATAAGAATTAAATCCGTTAGACTGGCTAATAATTCTAAATTGAAAGTCCACCTTTTTACTTGTGGAGCGTTTGTCAATCGTTTTGTCATTGTTTCCCTTTTAACTTTGACCGAGTACTGTCTTAATATCTGCGAAGGAGTAAGATAATTAATTTTAATTTATAATGTTAACGAGTGTGGACGACAATATTTTTAATTTGATATAAATTATATAAAGTTTAAATTTAGTTTCAATTTATCGTTAGATTTCTTTACTGATAATAAAGGATATTACAATTTTAATCTATATTTGAATTTTTACTGTATAATTAAAGTGTTTAAAAGGAAGAGGGATTTAAGGTAATGATAGTGTCGCCATTATGGTATAAATTTATTAATTAATGAGAATCTCTATAAGGAGAAGATACTAAGAAAAAGTTTTATATATCCTAATGTGAATCTAGAAATTTAAATACCCTAGTGACGACACTATGTCCGCACTCATGTTAACAGCTGATAACGGTATTAGCAAGGTATACTTTGTATTCTCAGACGCAATGGCTATTAGCATTTGCTGTGAAAAAGATTTTACATCTTTAAACATAAAATGATTTTTTACAACACTAGTGTTTTCAGAAAAATTATAGCCTTAAACTAAGGATATATCACTAAATCCAAGAACTTTTCCAAAACATTGACTTTACGATAATATTATCAAAGTCGATATGACGGAGAATCGAAAAATTAATATTAGGATTACATATTGTGTAGTGAGGTCAATGGTTTCAAATGAAGCCAATGATCTTATGATTAAAGCTCAAAGGTATATGGAGCTTGCTAAATTAGCTTTGGAAAAAGGTTTTTACTCTGAGGTATGTTTCCTTTCAAGTTTAGCTGCAGAGCTTTATATTAAGGGGGTTAGTTTAGCTATTACCGGGGGTTTTCCAACTGTTCACGATTTGAGAGAGATACTGAATTACATAAGGATTAATAGGAAGAGTGAGAGCACGATAATAGACGAATTTATTAGGGAGAATAGAGAAGAGTTGAGATTATTAAGCAATGAGTACTTAGTTTCTAGGTATAATCTTGGTTACACCTATGTTAAAGAAGATGCTGAGGATTGTTTGAATATACTTTTGAAGGTGATTAATTTTGGAAATAAGCTTCTTCAATGAGTTAGCTGAGAAATTGAGACCTATATTTGGTAAAGTAGCCATTATTTTACATGGCAGTAGGATTAAAGGTAATTATTATCCTGCTAGTGATTTAGATGTTTTGATAATAACTGAGAAGTGTTTTGGAAGAAAAGGGTTAGAGATACCTTATTCCTTCGGTGAAGAATTAAACGGGATTAAACTTGACTATCAAGTGGTCTGTTACGAGAATAAAGATTATTGGATTGTGAGAAATGTCCTTTCCTCACCTAACGTTATATTAGTCGATGATTTTAATGAGTTTAAGAACAAACTTGTAGTCCAAAAATAAGAATTGGCTGAATCTGTTAGTTGGGCTTTCATTGAATTTTCATAAATTTACATCCAATTCTTAGCCCTTCGGCTTCATTAACATCACAAGGAATTAGTCTCGCTTATCCCTCTCCGTCCCTTTAGCGGGCTGAATCCTTCTTTATGTTAATAGAAATATTTTTATATTTGTTAATTTTAAATTTCTATGGTGGAGATGATCCCTCATTCTGATGTGGGCGCTGCCCAAAAGGGTGGGGGTGAAAATTGCAGAGATGTGAGCCCTATGCCGTTGGGCTCAAAGGAGTCCCATGACCCACCTACCGTGAAACTTGGTAGGTGGTTGAGGGCTAAGTCCCTACACCAGATCATGATTGAAGATAAAATGATTGAAATGATGGTATAGGGACAAACGGTAACCCGCAGAGACACATTGCCACCTTTCGGGAAACCTATCCACATGTGGTATCAAGCTTTCTGAAAAATACTTTGTGTATAAAGTATATAAATCTCATAGTTTATTGGTAACTGTTAGCAACGACTTATCAGAATGAAGTAAGGCAAAATTTAAGCTTGTTGATAATGAAAGCACTACTTAACCCTACGAATAGCACTTATGGGGAAATCGTTATATTTTTACGTTAAACAGATGTAGAGATGTTGTTTTATTAGCTGAAAAATTCTTTGTGATAAACGAAATAAAGTAAGGGAGTAGTTTCTAGGTATTTGTTATTTCATGAACAAATATTATAATATGGTATGGTAAGGGAATTACTCAAACTACTATACTAAGTTAGTTTTTATAAATCACACTACCATTACATTATGGCCTTTTGCATAACCTCTTACGGTCTTACTTATCCTTGATCCAGTTAAGACTGGGACGATGTCCTTTCCCTTATACTCCTCACTAATTACTTTAACCTTAACTAGTAAACTATCAACATCCTTAAACTCAGCCTTCATCTTAACCTCAACAACATAAACCTTAGCCTGAGTTTCAACAAGAGCATCAACCTCTCCCTCACCAACCTCATAATGCCTATAAACACTAATAACCTTCTCTCCCGCCTTATCCAAATAATCAACAAAATTCTTAATATAAACCTCCTCAGCAATTAAACCCAAATCACTCCTTGTAGCTTCAATCTTTTTCTCCAAATCCGTCCTAGTATTCTCAATTTTATTCTCCAAATCTTTTCGTGTATCATCAATCTTTTTCTCAAGGTCTATTCTCGTGTTTTCAATCTTTTTCTCCAAATCTTGTCTTACAGTATTGACTTCAGTTTTGAGTTCTGTTTTTGTGTCCTCAATCTTTTTCTCCAGCTCTCCTTTAACTGTAGATATCTCACCCTTAAGTTCTGTTTTTGTGTCCTCAATCTTCTTTTCTAAATCTGCTCTAGTACCTTCAATCTTTTTCTCCAAATCGCCCTTTATTGTAGACATATCTGCTTTGAGTTCTGTTTGTGTTCCTTCAATTTTTTTCTCCAAATCCCCTTTCGCAGTATTGATTTCTTTTATTAATTCTTGCTTTACTTTCTCATCATTAGCTAGTAATTCTTCTCTTGTCTTCCTTATCTCATCCCTCAAACTCCTCTCAACATCACTAATTCTCCTATCTACATACTCATATAATTGTAAATTAGAAACGTAATTTACCACTATTTCTATTTCCATATCACTTAACTGTTCCCCCTTTTTAATCTTCTCGGCGATCTTATTGAGGAATTCAGCAAACCACTTTTTAAATTCTTCAGTCATAAGTAAAACTTAATAATAGAGTAATAAAAACTTTAACATTTTCCTTAAACTAGAACATTATCACCTACGCTTTTTTATATATTTTATGAAGTGATAAGTGTTGTTTTTCATCAATCTGACATGAGCTTCACACTCTGAGATTTTTTAAGAGCTTCATATGCAAGTTTCCGCACCGTTTAATTTAAGCTGTAGTTATAAAAAAGGCTATATAACTCTTTACCTAGATTTATATTAAATTGATATTTTGGATTAGGTTCTCGCTTAAGTTTAAGGATGAAGTAATCGTGCAGCCCTTTACCTCTAAAGTCTCCAGGATTGTGATGAACAACTACCCTTCTTATGTGAAGATTTCTGAGAGTAGTGAGCCCTTGAAGCCGGTTAGGGTTACAGTAATCAAGGATGAAGAAGGGAGATCGATATTTAAGGGGATGGACAAAAATGTATTGAGGCTCAAGCCCCAAATCAACTACTTTTTTGACTTGACTAGTCTAGATATTAACCTCTTCGAAGAAATTGTATCTAACCCTTATTTTAATACTAAGGTTTACAGTACTGAGGCTTCTGTTGAAGTTGGAGAGACTAAAGTGTTTGAAGAGGTAGAGATAGAAGATTCTAAGGCTTATAAGATTGAGTTTAAGACCCCTACTCTGATCCAACCTCCTAGACCTAACTTTAAGAGGAAGAAGAATAGGTATTTACTATTCCCTTTTTCACCTTACTTTCTGGTTTCAATACAGAGGCATTGGAATAAATACCAAGAAAAGAAGATAATAATAAGTTACAGTAGGGCACTTTACTATTTTAAAGAGGTTGATTACAACTTAAAGCCCGTTACGGTAATTTACGATAAAAGTAAGGTAAGGGGATTTGTGGGATGGACACTCTTTACTTTAGAAGCTAGGAAGAACAGCTCTTTAAGGGAAGGAATTAGGAAGTTGTTAGCTTATTCTAACTATATAGGAGTGGGTAAATCTAGGGCAATAGGATTCGGAGAGGTTATGGTAAAAGGTGTTAGAAAGTGAAAGTGTTTCCAACGGTATGAATATAGAATAGATTGTGAATTCATTAAAAAGGTGTGAGAGAGAAGATTTGAGGATTTGCATTAAAAAGGAAATACATGATACTCTAAATATAGTATCTTTATAAGATGAAATATTTATGCTTACAGTGAAGATATTCAAAGATCATTTCAGGTTAATTATTAAGTGAAGTTTGGATTCGATAGAATCTTATTATACTAATATTATTTATAAGGAAGATTGCAGAAAGAGCAAAGAGGAACCCCATTGCCCCAATATGGTGGCACCCTCGCCACCTTGCGGGGTTGGAGTTCCTCCAATATACTGGTATATCTTTTGGGTAATTAAAGTTATCTCTTAAAATGAGTGGGGGGATTTACTCTTTTTAAGACCTTAAAGACTCTTCAATTACGTTCCGTACAGCTGTTGAAGTTATCTTAGTGACTATAAGAAGAGGAGTATCATTTTTTAATTTATTTAATCCTAATTAGTATTTAGGGACTCAAAATAAAGCGACTTCACTGAATCAGAGATTAAACCCCTATAGATCTTTATGTGGTAGCCGCTATTGCCGTTTAGGTTAACTGATGTTCACACTCCTTTAATGAATGTATGTTTAGTATGAGAAGCAGAAGAGAAGTAGTTATAACCAAGATTATATTAGCGTAAAAGTTCTATGATTTTTAAATTAAGCGAATATAAAAGGTACAACCTAGTCTGGTACTTACGATATTTTCTAGTATAAAGATTAACATTTTACAAGAATAAATCTGGAATAAATAACTAGTAACTATATTACTAAAAATGTGGACTTATTAAGATATACAAAGAAAAGCCGTTAAAATGTGCAAAGTAGCATTATCACTACTTATGTGCCCTTATTATAGGGTGATTATGTGTTAAAGGACAAGTTATTTTACTTGCATGTGTTTACCCGTGGCGTAACTTATCTTTACTTTTAATTACTTCTAATTCCGCCACGGGTACCCCTCTTAAGAGATCACACTCACCCTTAACTCATTGGGGCTAGTCGAGGGAAACACCACTACCCTCCCATCCCTATTTATCACTCCCAAAACCTCGTGAGCAAAGCCCGTCATCAGTAGAGAGCCCATCAACACAAGATATTGAGGTAATACTATTAAACATAATCATAATAAAGATATTAATTAAAAATAATTAAAAGTATTTAAAAGTTACGTAAAGATGTTAGCAGTCTGTGTAATTTAAAGGTTTTCTGTTTTCCTTTAAATTTTAAGTATAAAAACCTAAGGTTACAGAACCTACCCTATCTCTTTAACGGTACCACGTGTAAACTACTAATATAACAGTTCAGATCGTATTCACATCTACATTTCCATTAGTTGTATTAACATGTATTACCGGTGGAGGATGTGTCACACCAGAATATGTAACTATGCGTATAGAGGGTAGGGCTGTTATTTCAATATCTCCGTTCCTTGTATTAAGGTAATAAGTCAAGTTGAAGTATTTGTTAACTATCATGAAAATATTACCGTTCGTGGTAGAGGCTTTAAGGTAATTCCCTATAGCATTTTTTAGCTCTATATTTCCGTTT
Organism: Sulfurisphaera tokodaii str. 7; assembly: GCF_000011205.1. Taxonomy (NCBI): domain Archaea; kingdom Thermoproteati; phylum Thermoproteota; class Thermoprotei; order Sulfolobales; family Sulfolobaceae; genus Sulfurisphaera; species Sulfurisphaera tokodaii. Next base: position 1,761,439 of record NC_003106.2, on the reverse strand, counting down.
AGAGTCTTAATTAAACCGTGGAAGAAGTAAAAGTCTTCAGCTTTGATATTTCCGTTTACACTATTAAGTTTAATTACAGATGTATTAGTATTTATCAACATCACGTTTCCGTTTATATCATTTAAGTAAATACTCATGGTTTATATTTTCTATCTCGACATTTCCATTATTTACTTTAATATCAGCGTTCTTGAAGTTTATATTTTCTATCTTTATATTACCGTTATCTAACGTAACATTTATGTTGTTAAGCACAACGCTTGGAAGACAAACATATATAGTGAAATTATAAGAAGTATCGAAGCCTAAACATGGTTGATTTAATCTTAGTGCTACTAATAACGTACCGTTTACCTCTCCATACAATAAGGTACAAATATTACCAGATAAGAAAAATCCCTCCGCCATTATATGGATTATAAGCTTAGGATTCTGACTCTGGGTAATTACAACATTTCCCACATCATTATTTATCACAATATTATGTAAAGGTAGTTTTAACGGCATCACATAGTTTTTATTTACTGTTACATAACCGAATACATGGATCATTAGGGCTGTTACAATTCCGAGAACCACTATAGATGTTATTAGAATCACTAATACTATTCTTTTCATGAAATCACTAAAGAAAATTAAATATATAAATTTTTATATAATAGGGCTTGAATAAATCAGCTCTAAACATAGATTCGTTCTAAAGAATATAAACAACTCAGAGAAGACTTTTACCCATATTAACCATATATTCTTTTTCTTATTGATGCAAAGCGAAATTGTGTTTATAGGGAATAATATTCAGTTGCTCCTATTATTCAATATATTAAGCAAGCTTTTTACTCGTCATAATTATTACGAAAAGGCATATACTTATTGTTACACCTGGTTATAGTTTAGAGTGAAACAACGTCTTTTCAAATTATACAGAAACCTTTTCCATGGAAAATCTTACCTTTAAAATGTCTGTAAAGTGTAATAATAAGACTTAAAAAGCTAGATCTTGGAATTACATAAAATAATAAGGAGAAGATTTTGCACTTCAAAATCTAAGATAAAATAATGCTAAAATATTCTATGACTTTTTATTATGAAAAAAAAATATTAGAGATTTTCATTCATTTTTTGTTATGGTCAATAGTAATGTGAGGAGGATAATAATTGAGATATTGTTAATACTAATGTTTTTAACATTTTTATCTAATCTAAACTCAATAATAGTTGCATATGTTAATACAAATACCAACGTAGGTTATGTGAAATACACATTAATACTGTACAATAATACACTACTACAAGGTAATGTAATAAGCCCTAAGAGTGATCTTAGCCCATTTGGTATTTTATATGATCCTAGTAACGGATACATATACGTTGCAGATTCTGGGTCTGATACGGTATCTATAATTAATTCTACTACAAATCATGTTATAGCTAATATAACAATTAAAGGGCATCCATGGAGTCTATTGTATGATCCTTCTAACGGATACATATACGTCACAAGTCTAGTAAGCCTATTTGTTATCGACCCTTCTACTAACCAAGTAATAGCGAATATAACTAATGTATTACTTTCTCCATTACAAGTACTGGATAATATGGTTTATGATCCTTCTAATGGTTATATATATATCACAAGTAGTTCTATATTATTTCCAGTATTTGTTATTAACTCCTCTACAAACGAAGTAATTCATGGAATAAAACTCGGAGGAATCCCTCATGATATTGTAATTCCATCAGGTATTTTATATGATCCTAGTAACGGATACATATACGTTGCAAACCCTAGGTCTAACTCAGTTCTTGTCATTAATACTTCTACGAACAAAGTAATAGCTAATATATCTGTAGGACAAGATCCATCGAATATGGTTTATGATCCTAGTAATGGATACATATACGTTACAGATTTTAAGTCTAATACAATTTCTGTAATTAACTCTAGTAGCAACACTGTGATAGCTAATATATCCATCAGACAAGGCCCGTTAGGTATTTTATATGATCCTAGTAATGGATACATATACGTTACAGATGCTAAATCTAACATGGTCTCAGTTATCAATCCTTTAACAAATCAAGTAATAGCGAATATAACAGTTGGAAATTGTCCGACAGGTATTGTTTATGATCCCTCTAACGGATATATATACGTAACGAATTCTTTATCTGGGTCTATCAGTATTATTACTACTGAAACAGCTACATCTACACAAATGATACAAACTAATTCTACTGAAATGTCTGCAAACCTACCTATTACATACATCATAATAGGTGTGGTAGTGATAGTAGTTGTAGTTGGGTTAGCGGCGGTATTAATTAGAAAGAGATGAATACTTTTTACTTTTTCTCTTTGTTCATTCTTGACTGCTATTAATTGACCATACTGCTTTCATTAATTCATTTCTGTGTTTTTTCAATATTACTTTTTAATGCTTTACTCTTTGATAGAAAAATCATTTAATAAATTGATACTAACAATGTACTATCAAGGAGTTTATCTCATTTTCCATTTTTCCAAATTTTCAATTTATAATATCGTATAGTATAAAATATTTTTATAGTGCCTTGTGAAAGAGTTATATATGTTAAGACCTTTAACATCTGCTGAGGCTTATTTACAAGAGGCTGATGAGCTTTTAGAGAAAGGAGATGTTGTGCAAGCTTCAGAAAAATACTATAAGGCAGTAGAGGAGGCAATAAAAATTCTAGCTGTGGAAAATAAGATCAGTACTTTAAATGAGGCTAAGGCTAAGGGGAGTTGGGATTTGGAAACACTAAATAAGGCTATTAATGAATTGGCAAAAATATACGGTGAAAGAATTATCATTGATTGGTCAGCCTCTGTAAGTTTAGTCACTACAAATTTAAGCCCTAATTCAATAAAAGACGTTGTAAAATACGTGAGAGACATTGTTAACCTCGCCTCAGCAAATAAGAGATTGGATTAAAGAGGCTGATGAGCTTTTAGAGAAAGGAGATGTTGTGCAAGCTTCAGAAAAATACTATAAGGCAGTAGAGGAGGCAATAAAAATTCTCTCAAGAAAATATAATTTAGGTGTTGTAAAAAGATTGAGACACGGTAGATGGTCCTCAGAACTTCTATTTGATGCTGTAAACGAGCTAAGAAGTGATGAAGTTAAAGAGATCTGGTATATAGCTTGGGAACTCCACGTAGATGGATTTCATGAAATGATATTAACAGAAGAAAGACTAAGATTAGTAAAGGATAAAATTAAGAAAATTTTGAATTATTTATAATATTAAGAGAATAGTTCTGTCTATTTCTGTTACTTGTCGAAAGTTCAAGTCTGTGTTAGTGAAATTAGTTCACAATTTGGAATATTGTTTAGTTGTGGTTAAAAGTCAATGGTTCTAAAACTACATAAAAGTAATAGAAGATCTCACCTATAAAACCCTAAAAAGTATGTCATGATTATCTATTGGAATCTGGAAGTACAAAGGATTTTGATGACTGGATTACTTTTTTACTAATAGTAACTTAAGGAAATTCCCTTACCATAAAAAGTTATAATATTTATTCAGAACTAATAAATACTTTGAATTCTCTCCCTTACTTTATTTAGTTTATCACAAAGAATTTTTCAGTTAATAAGACAATATATCTTACTTATGTTCAACGTCACGTAAAAATGTAACGATTTCCCTATAAATGCTATATAAATTTTATTTTTAAATAACTCTTGATTTTAAATTTAACGAAAAATTACTAACGTAAAAGATGAGGAAATAAAGTATCCAACAAAGCACTTATAGGATTTAAAAGATTCAAAAAGAGTGAGAGACCTAAGTAAGATATGTAGTGAAGGTAATAAATAATTTAAACTACGTTACCGATATTATATCGGTACCGTATGGTTAAGTTTGTATTTGGTAGAGAGTTAACAGAAGAGGATGAGTTTTTTGATAGGGAAGACTATGTTAATATTTTACTTAGTTATATAAATAGAAGACAGCCCGTAACAATATTAGCTCCTAGGCAAGGGTTATAAGGTTATCTCTATGTAAAGACTTCACAGTCGGGGCAAAGGATCTTTGATTGTTAGGTAACTGTAGAAAAATACTGTAATCTTTTCACATAAGTGTTTTCTAAAACAATATTTACTCTTCATCTTTCTATATTATTTGAGTACATATAAGAGGAAATATCATTTTTATTCTACTATAATATTTTCACATTTTTGAAATTGATCACTGTTTAAGGACAGTTCAGAATTCTTGGTCTGGGACCATGAGAGGAATTGGAGGAATTAAAAGTTATGCCATGGGTAAATGCAGGAAAATCTACGAAACGTGTCTTAGAATAATTTTTTATTTTCTTACTTAACTTTACCTATATGGTAAATGTTGAAAGATATGAGATATTTTTAGATTTTAACGAGTACAGTTATGAGGGAATGGAAAAAATAAAAATGAAAAGTGATGGGGAAAAAGTTGAATTAGACAGTGTGGGACTTGAAATAAAAGAAGTAAAAGCCGATGGTAAGCAAGTAAAGTACGAGACCAAAAACGAGAAGCTTATAGTCTACTCTAAAGTTAATGAGGAGCTGGAGATAAGGTTTAGTGGAAAGGCGGACAATAAATCAATATTAGGCATATATGTTGCTCCATATGACGGAAACTACTTAATAACTACGCAGTTTGAACCAATATACGCTAGAAAGTTCATCCCATGTTTTGACTCTCCAGATATGAAGGCTGTTTTTAAGTTATCTGTTAGGGTTAATAGGGGTCAAAAGGTCATTTCTAATATGCCAATTATCAGCATTAGAGATGATGGTGAAAAGATAGTTTATGAATTTGATGAGACTCCAAGGATGTCAACTTATTTACTGTACTTAGGTATAGGGGATTTTGAAGAGATCAGTGATGAGAGTAAAAAGCCTAAAATAATATTGGCAACAACACCTGGAAAATCTAAACGGGGAATTTTTGCAATTGAAGTTGCTAGGAAGGTTATTGATTACTATGAAAAATATTTCGAAATTCCTTACCAGCTGCCAAAGCTGCACCTAATAGAAATCCCGGAGTTTGCTGCAGGTGCTATGGAGAACTGGGGCGCTATTACTTTTAGGGAGAGTGCTTTACTAGCTGATGAGTCTTCATCTGTTTCTCAAAAGTTAAGTGTTAGTGCTGTTATAGCTCATGAATTAGCCCACCAGTGGTTTGGCGATATGGTTACATTAAAGTGGTGGGACGATTTATGGCTTAATGAAAGTTTTGCCACATTCATGGCTTATAAAAGTTTAAAGGAGATATTTCCTCAGTGGGAAAGCGAAGGGCACTTTATCTATGATGAAACCTTGAGTGCATTAACCGAAGATTCTTTACTTAACACTCATCCAATTGAGACACACGTTAAAGATCCCCATGAGATTGAGGAGATGTTCGATAACATCAGTTACGGTAAAGGTGCGAGTATTTTGAGGATGATCGAAGCTTATGTAGGTGAGGAAGTTTTCAGAAGGGGTGTTGTTAATTATCTAAATAAGTTTAAGTTCTCAAATGCTTCTGGAAGTGATCTGTGGAATTCTATTTCAGAGGCATATGGTTCGGACATTTCGCAAATAATGGCTGAATGGATAACGAAGCCTGGATACCCTGTAATTACGGTCAATGTTGAAGGTGATTCTGTGGAGTTCTTTCAGCGTAGATTCACGTTGTTGAATGTGAATGATAGTACTATTTATAAAGTGCCTTTAACCTTTGAGGTTAACGGAAAAAGACAGACTTTGTTGCTTGACAAAGAAAGTGTTAAGTTGAATTTTGACAATGCCGTGAGTTCGATTAAGGTTAATTTGAATAGAACTGGATTTTATAGGGTCTTATATAAACCCTTTGAACTCTCATTTTCATCTACACTTAACAGTTATGAAGAGTTGGGGTTAGTTAATGATTACTGGAACTTCTTATTGGCTGGATTGGAATCGATAAAGACTTATTTAACTCTCATTAAGAGATTCAGTAATACACGAAACTCTTTCTTATCTAGAGAGATTGCCTTCGAGCTTATGACATTATATTATATAAATAAGGATAAATATTATTCGATAGCTAGGGACTTTCTGTTAAACCAGATAAAGATATATAGGAATGCAAAAGACGATCTGGGTAAAATGGCTTATTCTAGTATAATTAGATCTCTGGCTATTGTAGATGATGATTTTGCATTAGGTCTCTCTAACTTGTTCCAGTACTATGAACAGCTAGACAGTAATATAAAGGGAGCTGTCGCGATAGCTTATGCTATTTCTACATCAGATTTTAACGGGTTGTTGGATAAGTATAAGTCTTTTAATTCTGATGAAGAGAAACTAAGAATGATAGACGCTATAACTAATATTAGGGATAAGTCAATTGTGGAGAAACTTGCAATGTTAGTATTTAATAGGACTATAAAGTATCAAGAGGCACCACATGTTATAAATTCGCTTTCAAACAACCCGTATGTTAGAGAGGAATTATGTAACTTTTTGCAAGGTAATTTCGACATGATAAAGCAGTTTGTAGTGACTGTTGCCGGGATGTGGGGGTTATTTTACATTATAAGAGGACCTATGATTATGTGTGGTGTTAATAAGCCTGAGGAGACTATTGAATTTCTTGATAGGATAAAGACTAAAGAAATAGCTAGATCTGTGGAAATAACAAAGGAGTATATAAAGGTATACAATAGAGTAAAGAATTTAGATCTATGAAGTAATTTTTGTTAATTAGATAATTTATTTTTTATATGAAAAGTTAATCAAACATAGATTTTATTAAAGAAAGATTAAGTATGCATTAAGAATTTCAGATACTTGATAGAAGAACCTATAGAATAAATAGACATTCAACTTTAATTATCCAAACATCTTCTCCAAGAAGATTAGAGCAGGTAACAGTAAGTCTACATCATCGTCTATCTTATATATTGCATGTCCCAAATTAGGAATTACATGTAAGTAGAAGGTTTTATTATTCTCTTGGAGTTTCTGAACGTATTTTAACACGGGCGTTAAGGGTGTTCTTGTATCGTTCTGAGAGTGTATTATACATAGGGGACATTTTACATTATTAACATAGGTAATGGGTGATCTATCTTCCATGAGTTCTAAATTCTTTCCCATAAATAAGGTCTCCATAAAGCCCTTAAAGAAGGAATCAGATAAATCATACATTTCTACCCAATCAGCTACTGAGGCACCGGCAATACCAAAGTCCCATTTATCCGGTACCTTACCCACAGCTAATAGAGTCATATACCCTCCATAACTATACCCCATAATTCCTATTTTCTCAACAATTCCCTTTTCAATTGCGTAATCTCTAGCAGCTATTACATCACTTAAATCTCCACCACCCGGATCTCCAATATCCATCAAGTTAAATTTACTCCCATAACCCGTAGAACCTCTAAAATTAGGTGCAATAACATTATACCCTAGTAAGACTAGCGGTGATATCAGTAAATCCCAACTATTATCTACTTCAGACCATGGACCTCCATGAACGTAAACTATTCCTACCTTATTAGGTTTCCTAGACTTTATAATCCATGTAGGGACTTCAACATTCTCATTTTTTATTTTGACATATTCTACCTCTCCTATGTTAACGTCTTTATTATTTATTACGACATCAACCTTATTTTCCTTTAAATCATATTTATATACCTTATATGGAGTATTAAGGGAAGAAGCTGCAAAGTACACATTATCCCCTATTTTAGTTGCACCGGCAATTATACCAGAAGGGTTATTTAGTAATTTACCATTAAGGAATAATTTAGATTCACCGTCTCTTTTAGCTATAATTAGAGAATCGTCTGGGTTATAAGATATTTCCACAGCCTTATAACTATATATGTCTTTTTCTGGGAATTCTACTCTCTCATATTTCTGAAAATCAAAAGTGTAAATCCAGTAAGACTCTCCTAGATTCTCATAGTCGCTAACCAGATATATTTTATTATCTTTTATATAGTATGCAATATTCATGCTCCCGTCTTTTGGAGTAAAAATTCTCATGTTACCACTCAAATCGGCTACAAAGAACTCTTGAGATCTTGGATTTCCTTTTAAAATCCCAAAACCGAGTATGTAATCTCCGCTAATATCTGTCACGAATGAGAAAGGAGGAACGTTAACTAATTTCCTAATTTTCCCTCCTTCAATAACATAAAGTGAGGATTCGTTCTGAGAAGCACCTATGAATGCTATGTTCTTATCGTCATATGCTAACGAAAATATTCTTATCTTGGGTGAAGCTACTTCGTACTCTTCTCCTTTTAGGTTGGTAATATAAATTGAGTGTAACTCTTTCCCCTTCACCACATCTCTAATAAAGGGGATAAAGTCTAACTGAGGTTTAGGATAAGGAGACCCAGCTATAGGCTCCTTAGTCAACACTCTTAGTTTATCTCCTTCTAAAATTGAAATATTTACTTTTCCTTCAGTAGTTGTCAACAATACTGGTGTATCTTTCAGTTTTCCAATTACAGCATAAATAGGAAGGCTCACTAATTCTTCAAGAGTTTTTACTATCTCTGAGTATTCCATAATGTTTAGTAAAAATAACAATATAAAAGATTATTGATAAAAATTAAGTATAAAGATGACCCAGTTTAGCTGATTCTATAATGGACTGTGATATACAGAGTTATGTCGTGAACAAATGCACTTATTGTAACAAAATAAGTCATACGCGGAATGAAATATTAGAGGTTTAATCCACTGTAGAGATTATAGGGCTAAATTAAGACATCGCACACTCATCTACTATTAACCTTATAAATTACCATGGTATTATGTTAAATAATGGAGTCAATTAACGAGAAAAAGATTATAGGTCGATTCGGGTACAATACGTTTGAAAAGGGAAAAGAGTATTATAATGAAAATAGAGTTCTATCAGCTTTTTTAGACGGTAATCATTTACAAGGCCTAGTTGTGGGGACCAAGGTCTACAGAACTAGTGTGTCACTTTCGGACTTATCTAACAAATGTAGCTGCCCGCTAAGAGGAGACTGTAAACATGTAGTAGCACTCCTCCTATTCTATCTGAGAGAAAAAGACAAAGTCGTTAATATACCTAAGTTAAAGGATAAGCTGATGGAGAAGAGTAAAGAAGAGTTAGTAGACCTAATAGTTAAAGCTATAAAAGGTGAGGATATACTATCACTAATTCAGCATAGCGAGAAAGAAATAAAAATAACTTCTATCCTGAGAACCTTTGAACGCGGTAATGTTGACGAAATGACTGTTCAGAATATAGCTGAGGTGATCAGAAATTTTAAACACAAAATTTCCAAAGAGGACTTGTTTACTCTTCTAGAAAAAATAACGTTAGAGTGTGAAGATTTCGGTTGCTTTTACGACGATTATCGTGATGATTATTATAATGAACCTCTTTTTGAGGCTATCGGTGAGGCGTTAGTTGAAAAGGACTTAACCCAAGAAGATATTGAAAGATTAGGGAAAATAATAGATCAAGATGAATATGAATTAACTACCCCATTACTCGATGTGTTTGTTAGTAAAGCTGAAAGAGATCCTAAGTTCTTTACCCTAGTTAAGAAAATCTTACCGTTTGGATATAGAATGAATATCGTAGTTGAGAATAAGATGTATGATGAGGCGAAGAACATGCTGGAAGATAAAGATCTCGATCTCTCTGAGAAAATGGAATTACTAAAGCTTATAGACCCAGAAAAAATGCTCCAATTGGCTGAAGAATACAAAATGTACGATATAATAGTAGAATATTTCATTGAAACGAACGATTATGAAAAAGCTAAGATGTATATTAAGAGGATCATTAATGAGGATAAAAGGGAAGAGGTGCTTCATATTATCTCAAATTATCTTAGTTTTATCCTACAAGATAGAGAATTGTCCAATATAGTTGCGAAGTACTTGCTTGATATAGGGAACATTTTTTCAGTGAGCAAACTTTACAACAATATTGATGACAAACTAAAGGACATTTATGCCGAAAAGATACTAGAATTAGAGGATTTCTTTTCGCCTGAATTTTTAGATGTTATATGTGAAAGGAAACCGGAGAAGTTGAAAGATTACTTACTTAAGTTTGTCGAAAGCGAAGTTGGTAGAGGATCTAAAGTATATGATTACATAGCCTCTGTGCTAAAATCTGCGAAGAAATGCATGGGCAAGGAAGAGTTTAATAGGCTATTGGACGAGATTAAAAGTAGATATTATACAAGGTATAAATTAATGGAAAAGATAGACGAGTTGAGAGATAATGAATAAACTAAATCTTATTATAAAACCGCTATGTGAGATTTTTAAGGGACTGTTCTAAAAAAATCATGAAATTCGATAAATGTTTGTAAAGTTATATCATAAAAATGCAAGATTCCCCTAAGCGGAATCCTTTTAAAAATTAACTCTCATTCTTTAATTATGGTCAAAGTACACGTATGTGCTGTAGGAACTTCATTGTTAAAGAACTCACTGGACGAGGATAGCGTAAGGAAAGAAGTTGAAAAGCTAGGGCTAAAAGATTGGGATAAGCTAAGATTTGATGATGATAGACAAAATAGGATAAAACAAAATTTTGATCCACTTAAAAGCTTGTTATTCAACTTCTTAAAGAGCAAAGGTAAAAAAGCTTCGGCTGAGTTAGATTCATTGTTTTCTGCTTTCGAAAAGTTAAAACAAACTAAGGATGAAATTTACGTCTTACTTTATTCTACTAACACTCCTAACGCACAATTAGCAGGTGAGGCAATAAAGGATTATCTTAAAGAAGAGGGAATTAGATCTGAGCTAGTTACAGTAAGTACTATATCATCTGAGGAGACTTTCTATAAAAGAATTGAAGATTTATTTGATAAAGTAGTATATAAGATATTGAAATTCAAAGAACAGGGAGACTATGTGTATATTAATGCGACTTCTGGGTTAAAGCCTGAAACCATATTTCTTACTTTAGCAGGCCTTTTGGCTGGTGCCGATCTGATATATTATAAGTATCAAGAATTTGATGAAGTAGTAATTCTCCCTTCTCCTCCTATAACGATTAGTCCTAAATACCTAGAATTGCTAATCAGATTTGCTAACTCTGGATATACATTATCTGAGATGAGAGCTGAAGAGCTTGGGATTCCAGTAAGAATACTTGAGGAAAAGAACCTTGTTGAAAGGAAAGGAGAGGATGCTTACAGATTAAAAGATTGGATAAGGAAGTTGTTAGGTATTTATTTGCCTATAGGAATTCAAAATAATTACTACAAGGTTATTGTTGAAGGAGAGGGTGAAAAGGTATTTTATAATGAGGTAGAAGCTTATGACTTTATGGAAAAAAAGAGGAAAGAAGGTAAAAAAGTGAGGGTCGAGGTTCCGGATAAGGTGTATTTCCTTGGACTTTGAGTTAGAAATTGAGGGCGTAAAAGTCAAGGCTAAAATTGACACAGGTTTTGATGAGGAGATGATTGTAACTAAGGAAATTTTCGACATGATACCGTACGATCCTTCTGATGGACCAAGAATTTGTACTGCTTCTATGGAATGTTACTCTACCTTCGTAAAGTTGGCCAATACTAAATTTCTTGGAAAAGTTATCATAGCTGAAGTTCTCAACTCCCCTTTCATAGAGAAGAATATAATAGGAGAGAAGCTTCTAAGAAAGGTAGGCGCTATTATAAACTATAAAAATAGTAAGGTAGAAGATACCTGATTAGAGAATATGTTTGTATTAGTTATTTATGGTTTTAGTTTAAAAGTGAGGTATTTTTAAAATTATTTAGTAATTTTCTGAATATTTTTCTACAGAACATAGATGTATAATTAAAAATAACCATTATGCAACATATACTACACCTTAAAAAGGAAAATAATTAAAAATGTCCGCTAGTTTTAGGTTTTGTTTGTTAAGTAAGTAGCGAAACTTATTCCCCAGATAATTTCTGGATATACTATCATCCTTTCCATTCCACCTGGTCCTAAAGGTCCGTAATCTTTTAACACGTATAGAACTAAAGAAATCAGAGTTATTAATCCTAATACAGTCCAAAAATAGTTTCTCCTTATCGAGGTTAATATAGCACTTATTCCGCCAAAGAGAAAAGCTAAAAGTGCCCCAATTAGGTGAGGTAACCCAGTAGTTTCGGGGAAAATTCCGACTATTGCGGAACCCAAACCGATTAAAAATAACAAAGGGTAATAGTATGTCCTTAGTAGCAATGAACCTAACATAACCAGAATGCCCATAACTACAATAGAAGTATTGAATATGATTGCGGTTCTACCAACTCCTAGATCACTTATATAGTTATATTTTACAGAATAATTTGGGTATAAGATTTCTGCTATTATCATAAGCAACAAAAATTGTGATATACCAATAAGAATCATGTATCCCGATATTTTTATTCTGTCCATACTCATATGCAATTACTTAAAATTAAAAATATTCGTACGCTTGTAACAACGGATAAATTACTTAGTTAAACTTAGAAGAGAATTCACAATCATGAAGAATATTTAAATATTATATTCCTCTATCTACAGAAATTCTTCAAATCTCTTTGAGTACTGTTTTTATTTCTTCAATATTCATTGGAGTATACTCCATAGCTAATTTAAGATAAATATTCTATATTATAAACGATTTACAGCCTCCTTTTATGTAAAATACAAGTAGTTTTAATTTCTTTTATAAGTTCTAGATCTTGGCTAAGAGAAATAATTTTAGATTTTATTAATTATTGTGTAGTATTTCATTTAAGCTAAAAATTTATAAGATAATGGAGGAGAAAATGCATTGCTTGAATAGAGTACTCAAATGTAAGGTAACGCAAGAAAATTACGTGAGTAAAAATAGATATTGTAATAGAAGCATTAAATTATCTGTGTCAATATTACCTTTAGAAGCTACGATATAAAATTCTCCTTCATCTTTTAAAAGTTCAGCTATTTTCTCGATCTTTTCGTCAGAAATTCTATGGTATTTAAACCAGATCCCATTGATCATTCTCTCCTTATAGTTTTGTAATACTTTATCAGTTATCACGTATTTCCCATCCGATGTCTTCTGCAAATAATCCTCCTTTATAAGATCGTTCAGCACTTTAGATAGACCGGCATCCGACATACCAGTCAGCTTTCTAAGTTCCGTGAAGGATCTTGGTGTTTTACAGTGTTCAAGTATTAAATTTCTCTTCACGATATAAGATTTATTCTCTCCCCTTATAATCATTGCAAGTCCCTTACCTCACTTTTTATGATACTGATAGACTTTATGGATTCAAATCCTTTTTTAACCTTTCCATAATTCCATTTCACTTTCTTCAACTATAACTCTCTGTTTTTCATAATCTAGCAATTAGCCCTTTTCCTTAAAGTTTGGTCTGTCTCATTAAGTACTTTAATATCATTCAATATTACATGCTTAAGTTTTCCGTCATTAGTAACGCTTACTGCTACTGACTTATCTCCAAGATAAATGCCGTATAGTTTATGTACAAATTCACTATTATCCTTTCTATTCTTTATCTCGGTAATTTTCACTTTCCAATTATCTCCAGTAATTTCGTTGAATACCTGGTTTCAAGGTTTATTTTATTTTTAAATTAACGCTTAAATTTGACAAAAACTTACGAACCTAAAATGGGAAAAATGAAAGGTCTAAAAAGCATATTAACATTAAAAAGAATTCATCCATAGCTTTTAAGGAAGTATTCTTATTGGATTGTGACACACTTCTATGAGCATCTCCGCAAGTAATAAGGACATTAATCCTCGCCAGAGCTTAATTTTCTTCGTTAAAGCTTATTCCTTATTTTAAATTACTGAAAATAACTCTCACATACATTTAACAAAGATTTAAGATAGCTAACTTAAAATTACTACTAACTTAAGAAGGGATAACTTCTCGGTTAATTAAAACTTAATAGAAATATATTCCATAGTAACCTTAATAAAGTTTTTAACGCTTTTCCGTTAACTATGACTTATGGAGGAGTTAATAAAGAGGGCTGAGGAGAAGGGGATTGATGTTGAGGATCTTATACTTTCAGCATTATCTAGAGTGGATCCTCAAGCCGGAATTAGGACTAGGTTGGAGTTAGCTAAGAAATATCTATCGGAAGCTGAAGAATATCTTTCTAAGGGAGACATTGTCTTGTCCTCGGAAAAAGCTTATAAGGTGGCTGAAGAATTAGTAAAAGCCCTAGCTGAGAAGTTTAACTTACCCGAATATCAACAAGCAGTTAGAGAAGGGAGATGGTACACTTATAGTTTAACTAATGCTGTTGCAAAACTTTCTCTAAAACTGGGGGATTGAGTCAAAATTGGGTGGAACTCAGCCTATATTTTACATGTTTGGGGATTTCATGAAGGAAAACTAGACTTAGACACTGTTAAAGTTATGATGAGTGACATAAAGAAGATGTTAGAAGAGGCTGAAAAGAGCTTAGAAATAACGTAGAAGAGAAGGTATTTCATGAACTTATCTAAAAACGCAATTAATGGATTAAATTTATCTGAAACGAGCTCGCTCTTCTTTCCTAATCTCAAACCTTTATATCAAGTAGAAAATTAACAGTTGATAGAAGTATTCTTTGAAAAGGCTAAATCAATTAATTAGCTGCCCTTACTTATAGGAGAAACAGTATTTAATTCCATTACACAATCTTTTATATATGGTATCCCTCTTCACTCACTATAATAAAGATGTGGTCAAAAGGGAAATTTATAACTTCTCAAAGCAAAGATGGATAGCACTTTACGGAAATACAATGTACCGTTACGATAAAAAAGACAATCCCTTAACGTTTGAGAATGAAGATGATGTTCCAAAGAAAGTCCTTATGTTTAACGCTAGGACAATCTATGCCACAGCAGGGAAATATGAGGTAGTAAACAGAGAGAACGTAAGTAACGATAAGCTTATTGCTTACACACCATTCTTTGACATCGATACTAAAATTGACAAGTGGGAATATGCAGTTAAAGCTGCTGAGATAATTGTTTCATATCTCGAAAAAGAGGGTGTAAATAAGTCAGTTTACCTATTGTGGAGTGGTGAGGGAATACATGTTAGAATAAACGAAAGAGCTATAGGTAAGAGTTATGACCCTTTAACTGCAGCTCATTCAATAGTTCAGTACGTTATAAATAAGACTAAAGGTGATCTTCAAAAGCTTTCTGAAAGCTCTGGTGGTGTTTTAAAAGTAGAGGATTTAATAGATGCAAAAAGAATATTTACTGTTCCGCTCTCCTTCCACAAGGAGTTAGATTACGTTACAGTTTGTTTTTCTCCAGATAAGTTAAGTAAATTCTCACTGGAGTGGGCTAAGCCAGAATCCTTTATTCATGAAGAGGGGTTATATGAGCGGTTTGAGGAGAATGAAGCTGAGGACTTGCTGATAAAAGCTATAGCAGAATATAAGCCCACTCATGAAAGTGTTAAGATAGAAGAGAAGAAAGAGATAGAAGGAAAGATCGGAAGATTTCAGGTTATGGGAATTCTACAAGCTGCCAGATACTATGTCCTTTTTGGTGATTTAGATAAGGCTAAATCCTTTGGCTTAAATAGGGCAATATTTTACGCATGGGCTAAACACTACGGAAAAAGTTACGTTCCAAAGACATCAAAAGGTAAGTATAAAGTTCCTATTGAAGCAAAGAGTGATAGAAAACTAGTTAACATAGCGGGTGAGGAAGTTTACCAAGATGTGGAAACTGGTTATTTCGTTATAGGTGATAAACCTCAAAAGCCTGAGGATTATGATAAGGAGATTAAGGACAAAATAGATCATATAATACCTTATGAAGAAGCATGGAAGGCTTCAGTAGATTATGTTTCGTCATTCTCTAGGCAAATACTAATTAATCAAAGAGAATTTTACGAGAAGGTTTATCTTCCAGTTAGGGATACATTTGTGGAAAAAGTTGTGAGAAGAAAGAAAAGTGGAATTGATGCATTTATATAATAATTCCCATGGCTTTTTTGCTTTCTACAATAATTCTTAAACTAGATAAATTACAATATTTGTGATTTAGATACAATATTTATCTCTTATTTATTAGAAATTACATCGGCCTGTGCCCTAATGCTAAATCACTCTCCTTATAATAAGTAGATATTTTTATATACTTTAGTTTATAAAAGGGAAGTTAATTGATATCTATAGTATTATGAAAATTTGGGGTACGATAGACTGTTACAATTCTTCTGAATTGTTTTCAGCACATACAGGGAAGTTAGATAGAGAAAGATTAAAAGGACAAAAGGAAGTTAATTCCACAAAAGAGGTGATATGGAAAATACTTAATAACTAATTATGTCCCTTAATTTCCATTAGAAAGTTTAATTTTACTTTCTATTTTGCATAAGAATAAATTCCCTTAAGAAAAAGTAGTTACAGCTCATGATAATGAACCTACGGTCAATTTCACGTGAAAATGCTTCTTATCGAGACTCAGAAAACATGCTATTACAAAAGACCTCTCCGTTTGTCCCTACACTTTCATTTCACTCATGATTGAGTGTAGGGACTTAGGCCTCAACATGGGACTCCTAGGAGCCCAACGGCACGGGGCCCGTATCTCCTTAATCTTCCCCATCCTTTTGGGTATAGCCCACATCGGTGTGAGGACTTATTTCCGTCATAGAAATCTAGAATTAACGAATATAAAAGATTTCTATAAGCATAAAAAAGGGTTCAGGCCACCTATAGCGGTTTAAATCTTCCTCTCGGCGAAATAATGTACTATCATCGGGTCTAGTATTTTGTATATACCTCTTTCTTCTTTTTCTACGTATCCATATCTTATAAGTTGTGCTAAAGCCCTATTCACAGCCCATATGTTATTCCCTAGATCTTTTGGTCTTCCTTTACCACCTAAATATGCTAATTTCCTAAGGACTGATCTAGCTGAAGGGGAAAGTTTTCTCAAATCACCTTCTATTGCATTAATCACGTTCTCGTCATAAGGTAAACTATTTAAAATTACATTAACGGGCTTTCTTTCCACGACAATTTTTATACCTACTAGGTTGAGCCATGCGGGGAAACCGTCCACATATGACACAATCTCCTCAACTTCATTATCGTTAACGTTAACTCCCTCTATTTCAAACCCTTTTTTAAGGAACTCCTTTGATTTCTCCTTATCAAACGGATTAACCCTCATTAAATAAAAGAACTGATAAAAAGGTTGGGTTTTAGTATTTATGATCTCTTTAAGCATTCCAGTTGCAGAACCAGAAATAACGTAGGTTACGTTTTTATGAAACTGCCACTTACTCCTCATAATGTGAAATATTTCAGGCGAGGTTTGCTTTGCTAGCTTAAGATATTGAAACTCATCAAGAGCTATTACCATCCTTTGAATACCTAGTTTCTCAGCTAATATTTGAGGTAAATCCAACATCCTGGAAAGCTCTTCACTTAAATTCTTATTCCTTTGTGCTTTATCTAGTATAACTTCAATTAAAGCAGTTAATTCTGGTACGTTAAGGGTTACTTTGATCGCACCAAGCAGTTCCCTAATCTGTTTTAAATAACTTTTGGTCTTTTCTACGAACTGAAACTTGAAACCTGCGAAAGAATAAGCTGTGGTTGTAACATTACTTATATACGCCGAGACGAATTCTGCTAAATTGAAACCTTTTTCTCCTCTGACAAATTCCTCTACCGAAATCAAAACAAAAGGTAAAGAAGATTTATTAAGAGAGGCTAATAATATTGAGGTTTTTCCGATCCTCCTAGGGCCTATTAAGCTTACTGGCTGACCGTTTTTCATAAATCGTACCAAAGTATCTATCTCTTGATCTCTGCCAAATGGATTAGGAGTTGGAGGTCCATATATAAACCACATTTTGCTGGTACCAGTAAAATGCTGGTACCAGCAATTTTAAACTTTTCCCAGTTTAATAAAGTATGGCATCGTTTTTAGAAGTCTTAACATATTTACGTAACTTTTTAGCCATTTTTAATCACTTCTAATCCTCTTAAAGCTAACAAATAAGCTGAAGTCATATGCTTATCAAAACATCTCACCCCCATAATCATCTTCTTTAACATAAATCTAGCAGATATAAGCCTCACTATTCATTTTTTAGCCTCATTAGTATAGTAATAATTTAAATTTGGAGAATTTATATCATGTTTTGATGATGAACCTGACCGGGAGTGATAGGTGATATAAGGCCAGCTTTCTGAATAACTTTTTATTTTTACTCTCTTTCTATTATTTATGAAATATGAAGATTTATTCAAGATAAAACCTGTACTAAATTATGACGTATATAACGGAAAAATTGCGACAATTATAAGAGATGAAAAACCGGTCCTTTACGTTAATGGGGAAAAGGTCCAACTTGAGGGTTACGTTGAGGATGTTGACTGGATAAATAGAAATAAAATGTTTATCACCGTAGACCCAAATGGCAGTGAAATAAGAAAGGTCTATCTTTATGATGACGGGAAGATAGAGAAAATTATTGACAATGAGTTTGATAATGTTTCTCCCCATGAGACAAAAGAAGGGATATTAGTAATATCAAATTATGACAAAAGGACATTACATCTTTACCTTTACAATGAAGGAAAATACATAAAGCTAAGTAAGGGTGAAGGACCCGTAAACAATTACTGTTTTAACGGTAAATACATAGTCTATTCCACGGGAATTTATGATAACAATATTCACGTAACAGATCTCAGCGGTAATGAAATTCATGTAATTAACATTCCAAATTCAGAGCAGGAGCTTGCAAATGAGAACTGTTTTACTTCTCCTTCGTCATTCATCTTCCTCTCGAATCACGAGGATTTGTTTAAAGTTTATGAATTTGACATTCTAAAAGGGGAAATCAGAAAAATAAAGGAAAGCAACTATGAAATATTTGAAGCTATTCCATATAAGGGTTCTATTGCTTATGTTGAAGATATGCACGGTGACTTTGTTCTAGTTCATGAGAAGGAGATTGTAAATGAAGGATTTACACGCACCTTGACGGTTGATGGTGATTATCTTTATTTTATAAACTCTAAACATGATAGATCAGCAGATTTATACAGATATGGAAAAGAAGTAGAGAGGCTAACTGACTCAATGAGTAACGTTAAAGGTGATTTCATAAAGCCTAAGGTCGTTTCTTATGATTCTAATGGAGTTAGGATTTATGCTTTACTCTATGAAAAGGGTGATGAGGATAAGGGTGTAGTCTATATTCACGGTGGTCCAGATTGGGAATGCATGAATAATTTTAACCCAGAAATTCAGTTCCTTTTGGAGAAAGGGTTTAAAGTAATCTGTCCCAACTATAGGGGATCTACCGGTTACGGGAGAAAGTTTAATCACTTAAACGACAGAGACCCAGGGGGAGGAGAGCTGTTGGACGTTATAAATTCAGTAAAAGTCTTAGGAGTTAAAAAGGTTGCAATAATTGGCGCAAGTTACGGAGGTTATTTAACTATGATGGCCATTACTAAGTTTCCAGACCTCTGGTGTTCTGCTGTAGCTGTAGTACCTTTTGTAAATTGGTTTACTGAGAAGAAATTTGAGAGAGAGGTACTTCAACAATACGACGAAATAAAGGTTGGTAATGATGAAAACTTATTGAAAGATAGATCGCCTATATTCTTTATAGATAGGATTAAAGCCCCATTGCTTCTCTTAGCTGGTGAAAATGACCCTAGATGCCCAGCTGAGGAAACTTTACAAGTGGTTGAAGAACTTAAAAAGCTAGGTAGGAAAGTTAAGTATAAGATATATAAGGATGAGGGACACGGATTTGCAAAAATGGAGAATTATGTAGACTCTATAAGAGAAACTGTAGAGTTCATTAGTACACATTGCTAATCATCTTATAGGCGATTCGGAAGGAAGAGATTTTCCAATAACCACTACTTTGCATAAAATAGATATCCTTAGAGAGATTTAAAGTATTTCTTGAAAGATTTTTGTGTATTTGATTTCTCAGGAAATAAATGAAGAAGAACAGTATAATTTTCTCCTTAATAAGGTAATGACTTTCTTCTTCTTTTCCGTAATAGCTTTTATTTATTTCTCTCCATACATCTTTCTTCATAATAAATAACTTTTAGGTAATGTTTTAACGTTTATCTACTCTTTTCCGATCTCAGTATAGCCTATGTCATAAATTCGAGAGAGAGTGATTAGGACGTTTCATCTACAACTATGGATCGTCTAGCTTCTTAGCACAGTCTACGTAGATATAACCTCTAAACAGTGCATCTAAGAAGTTAATTTTCGAGTAGTCATTTACTTCTTTAGTGGCTCTTTACAGTCCTAAACAAGGTTGCAACTGCAGTAGATTGATAAAGGGTTATGAGTCGACTTAGGTAGTTTCTTTAGTAAAAGTTTTACCAAAGTAGTTTTCCCAACTTGTCTCGGACCTACAATAATGTTTATAGAGAAAAGTTAAGATTTTTAAATCTTTTCTTAATACTTATAGAGAAAATACTTGATCTATGAAAAAGAATACATAAACAAGAATATATACCAAGGAGTGGAATTCTGCTAAATTTAAATGATTCCTAGGAAAATATACAAAACATCAATTTAGTACTCGAATATTAAAGAATCTAAATGGATATTAAACATGCGATCTGGATAATTATAAAGAAAGAATATTATCACTAGTCTCTCCTTGTCTTTTCATAGTAGTTGTCAAGGAATAAAGGGGATGTTCTAGCTTATTGAAATAACTTAAGTTAACAGAAGTAACAAACTTTACTTTAACAAATCTTTTTACCTAGAAAAGAGCATATATTACCTAAGAGAATTTCCGTTCGTTTTAAATATCCTTCTTCTTAAATGCTATATAACCTATAATAACTGGGACAAGAATCCATGCTATTGCAGATACTGTTGCTGGGACTAAACTTATCTGTTGGGAAACGTAAAAGTTTATGTCCATAGGTACCTTACTCTCGATGTATTTATCTATATAGTCTCCTAATACTGAAGGTGTTAGATAAATTGTCCAGTTTGGTAGAAAAGTAAGGATCGGAATTACGGTGAATATAAAGAACATTGTTATGGGAACAGCTATACTCAGTCCACTAGTTTTAGAGATTCCTCCTGTCATGTAGGCTAGGCTTACAAACGCGCCTATATAAGCGAAGAGATAAATAGTCTCTATCATAACGATTTCAAATGCTGGAGGTATACCTATATATATTGTAAGGATCAGAAATGCTACTAGGTTAGTTATAACGGAGGCTAAGAATATTGTAACCAAATTGGCTGAAAAGCGATTAAAGAAAAGTTCCCTCTTCGTTAATGGTTTTGAGAGTAGGAACTCTAATGATCCTTTACTTCTAGGACTTGAGAACGTAGTATAAGCAATATAAATAGCTACGAATGGAAAGAATGAGCCGTATAAAGATAACATTGTAGGATACGCATTTACTATCTCATCTCCTAAGAGGGTATAGGGATAAATAATAGACTTATAGGAAACAACGACTCCTCTGTCAGCGTAAATACTTAAATACTTAGCACCATTTGGAATTATCATTTTTATTGCTACTGGTTCTAATCCCTTAACGCCTATTGTATAATTCTCTACTTGTTTCATGGAACTCGAGTAAAATTTCAAGTTTAGTGTAGTGTCGTTTGTTGAAAATATTATTAAGTGGTCACCAAACTGTGCTATGTAGATGCTAGACGAATTTACGTTAGCTTGTATCTCGTAATAATATAATTGGCTGGTACTAATAGTAAGTCCAAAAGGTAAATACGATATGTTCTCTACCATACCATTATACTTTATACTAATGTTCTCTGTAGGATTAAATACTATGCCAAAACCCTGTACTTGTGGTATATTCTGTGTAGCTCTTAGTTTAAATATTCCATTAACAGTAACAGTAGAAGCCATGATTTGTGAACCCTTAACTAGTTGGACTGTTACACCAGAGAGGAAAGTTCCATGGTTATTAAATACAATTCCTATGATAGTAATATTTCCTTCTGACATTTGCGTATAGTATACTACATTTAACCTAGCTATTGAGGACTGAGTTATGCCAAAAGAATGCATAGTAAAAAAACCTAAACCTACTCCTCCTGCAATAAATAGAGCCAATGTTAATAAAACACTTAGCCTAAGAAAGCTCCTTTTAAAATCGTACAAAAATGGAGAGGGCATGTCATACACCAGATATTACTTTAAAGAAATATTCCTCAAGGTTTCCAGTAGTCCAACCAATCTCGAGGACTTGATATTTTGACATCACATTACTAACGTGGGTTAAATCAGCCTTACAGTCCTTTATTATAATAACATTACCATTAACTTCAACCTCACCGAATTTACTAGCCTCTTCTATAGCCTCCTTAGTGATATTACTTAACACTACCCTCAAACTTTTACTTGTTAAGCTTCTTCTAATCTCGTCAATTGTAGAAACTTTTACTATCTTCCCTTTATGAATAAAGACTACTTTATCAGCAATTGCCTCAACCTCAGCAAGTATGTGAGAAGAGAAGAGGATTGCTTTTCCTTCTCTTTTCATCTTTAATGCCATATCTCTGAAGAATTGAATACCTTGGGGATCTAAACCGTTCAAAACTTCGTCAAATAGGAAGTTCTTAGGGTTTGATATGAGCGAGACGGCAAGGGCAAATCTCTTCTTCATACCTTGAGAGTAATTCGCAAGCTTATCCTTCTCCCTACCGGATAGACCAACTTCTTCAAAGAGTTTCTTACCAAGTTCTGTGGCTTCCTTTGCTGAGATACCGTAATAACCAGCAATATAAACGAAATAATCTAAAGCTTTAACGTCTTGTTCGAATATAGGAAATTCTGGAACCCACCCTATGTTTCTAGACGCGATCTTCTTTTCCCTCGTTATACTGTAGCCATCAATATAAACATCACCAGAATTTGGAGATATGGTTCCTACTGCTATTCTTATAGTCGTGGTCTTTCCAGCTCCATTTAATCCTACAAAGCCTACAATTTCTCCGTTATTTACGCTAAAAGAAACGTTATCAAGGACTTTTCTTTTTCCAAAATTCTTGGACACATTTTCTATTTGTATCACAATTTTAAATTTACTGAGGAATATTTAAGGTTATTCAGAAGTCTCTCTCCTTAAAAAATATATAGCCTATCAGAGTTGGAGTTAGGATTAAGAGAATAGAGGATATTAAGGTTAAGGGAAGAGATAGAGAAAGTGAGTAGTATCCTTGAAAGAGGGAATTACCGGTGAAGTATACAAATGAATAAGGTGTTAAGTATATTATCCAAGAGTATTTACTCGTATCTAAGCTTAAAGTTAGTAAAGATAGGAATATAAAGTAAGCAGATACTGGAATCCCTACACTTAATGCACTACTTCTCGATAAACCTCCGCCCATATAACATAGTCCTAGAAAAGTTGATATAAAGATAAAAACGCTTAGTGTGTTAAGGACTACAATGTTATATGGTATCAGAACTCCAGTATACAATAAAATAACTAACATGGCTACTGTATTAACTAAGGTAGATGAGGCAAGAATCGTAAGTAAGTTAGCTATGAAACGATTAAAGTAAAGGTTTGCTTTAGTTAACGGTCTTGCTAATAGGAACTCTAATGATCCTTTACTTTTCGGGTTTGAAAACAATGAATAACCTAAGTATACCGCTGTGAAGGGGTAGGCAAAGTAAAATAGTGTTAAAATAGATGGATATATTGAAATCATCTTATTCCCTAAATAAGTATAAGGATAAATTGCACATTCTGACCCAGTTGATAATGTATGACCATTAACTATTAATTCAAAGTATTTAGCTTTTATGGTATAATTGATAGTTTCAGGGTGAAGTCCTTTAACGAGAAGAGTTCTAGTCAATAATGAATGCCCGTATTTATATTGGATTGTAATATTAGCATTATCTGAAGTTAGGACTATTAAATGATTTCCAAACTGAGTAATTATAACCCATACTGGAGTAAAGTTATTCATAATAGATGATGAGTTCAAAACAGTATTAAATATCGGCGAAAAAAATGTTGTTACGCCTTCAACGTTAAAGTACCAGAGCTCACTAGTATTCTCTAAAGGTATCGCATTTCCTGCGAGGAAAGAACCAGGATATAAGACGTGTTCCCTAACTAGCCCGTGGTATGTTACCTTTAAAATCTCACCTACACATTTAAGCTCAAAGATTCCAGAAGTGTTGGTTACAGTAGAAGCTATCACTTTAGTTCCGTTAATTATACATACACGGGCTCCAGCTATTGGATCTCCATTATTGTTGAATACTACTCCAACTAAAGTTGATGAGTGCATCATTGCTATGAAATTTAAATTTTCTGTGGATATGGGGCTTATATGAATGAGTATATAAAATGCGTTAATTAAACCCGCTAATATGAATAGTACTAATATAATAAGTATGGCTGGTTTAAGAAAACTTCTCTTGAAATCGTAAAAAAGAGGTGATTTCATACGATGTAATTAAGATAAGGAAAATATAAGACTATTCAAAACACAGTAATTTATAAAACTACATATTATACTACATCAAGATTCTTGATTTTTATGAGCATTCTTTTTATAAACATCATTTTGTATTGTATGACAGTAGTATTTTGGGGCTGTTCTCAAACAATCATGAAATTCGATAAGTGTTTGTAAAATTATATCAAGAGGTCTCCAATATACTGCACCTCTCTTAAATAGACCTCAGTTAATGGTGTTCTCCATTATAAAACTTGGATACATGACGAGTAACAAGCAAGACTATAGTTAACCATTCTCTCGTTCTAACTAAAAGCCTTAGTATACCCTTGCATATAAATGTTTTAAAATAATAATTTTGTTTAAATTTTATATCTTAACGTTAAACTAACTTTTTACGTTATTCTAATATTTTTTACAAACAATTTTTGAATTTCATAATTGCACAAGAACACTTACACATTTTCTTTCAATTTCAACCCCAATTACACGATAAGATAGTTAAAAATATAAATTTAACTATAATGTCTAATCAAAGAAAAAACTTTTTTTAGTTTTAATAAAATAATAGATTGATGGATATGAAAGAAGGGTTAAGATCGAAAATGGTAATAACTGCAATACTAGTCTTTATAATAGCAGCAGCAATACCAGTATATTTAAGAGCTCAAGTAAATCAAGTGCAAAATAATGCTGTACCACCACTATACGCTACTGTTCCAGTTGGAAAGTTCTTTTATGCCTCACCTGAGGATTTTGCTCCTCCTCATCAAGTTGATGTCTACTTAATAGGTTGGGAAGGATGCCATGTAGCATTATCCGATGCTTGGCCATTATATATTATAATGTCAGCATACGGAAGCTTATCTTATGTATATGCAAGCTCTAATCCATACAGACCATTCCCCAATACTACTGGATTAATCTTCTTAAACTACACACCATATGAAGCGGATGAACCAGTACACTTCTACTTCATTTACATGTATAATAAATGGTTAAATGCAACTCCTAATGGAACTCCAATACCTAAGGGAGAACTAATAACAGTTGGTGCAGAAGAGTTAAAGCACTTCTTACCAACACCTTTGTATCAACTAGTAATGCATTATCAGTTAGATGCAATATTCCAGAACACTAGTGAACCTTTAGCAATTCTAAAAGGTCATATAGTAACAGTTCTCGTTATTACTGGTCCTAACGGAACTTATATGGCTTACGGACCTCTATATAATATATTACCATTAAAGAACGCTAACGGAACTTATATAATGCAGAACTTATACAACAAAAAAGTAGTACCTTATATCTGGCAAGGAGTTCAAGTAATAGAGAATGTAATTGAAGAAGCTGCCGGATCAGAATTAAATATAACTTTCACCTAAATATATCTTAGAAATTAAGTCATCTTCTCTTTATTTATTTATTTTTATGTTACTATTTTAGAACTAATAATTCATGTAAGTGATGAGGAAAATGAAATAAGCTGATATTGCATTAAGTAAAAATTATTCTTTTATATATTTTTTGCCAAATAAATGATAATAAATGTAAATAGATAAAATTATTATTACAGAATGGTTTCTTAATGCTGATAATTCATACTATACTGATTTACAAAGGCTTATTACTTCTTTCTTACATGTATACATATGAATAAATTAGTATCCTTATTACTCCTTACCTTGTTTTTAGTATCCATAATATCAGCCTACTTATATCTTAAAGTCTCTCATGAAATAAAGCCAACTCATTCTATTAAAGTAATAGAACCAAAATTCGCAGTTTATTATGGTTGTATAAATTCTACAATAATTCAAATATTAAACAACTTTTCTTGGGTAATAATAGATCCCACTCAAGTTAACTCCTCACAGTTGCATGAGATAAAAGCAGTTAAGATAGCTTATATTGATCTAGGAGAACTGGCTAACATGAGCTTAGGCAACTTGACTCCTCCTGCAAACGTAATTATAGGCTATGATCAACTTTGGAACCAGTACATAGTCAATGTTTCTTCTCCTAGTTGGCAAGAATACATAGAATCTCAAGTGACTATAGTAATGACTATGGGATTTCAAGGGGTCATGTTTGATGACGTTGATGTAGTAGAGCAATATCCTTTTGTCGCTCAAGGAATAACATCTATAATTAATTGGACAAGGAGTCATTATCCTAATGCAATAATAGGGGTTAATAGAGGATTTTCCTTGATAGAGAATATATCAAAAATGATAAATTTCGTCTTGTTCGAGGATTATGGTACAGAAGTAACTTCGCCCGGTCAAATATCCTTCTCTAATTATAGTTTTGTTATTCGAGAGACTAACCTACTTAAGAGTTATAACCTAACAGTGTTAGCTCTTGGCTATGCTAATTATCCTGGTGATATATACTGGAATACTGTAAAATCCTTAGCTATTTCAGAAGGAGTACCCAGCTTTATAGGTAACTGGAATCTCTCTATAATCTGGTTACAAAATCTTCAGATCATTAATCTCAAGTTCGAGTAGCGTTTATAGGAAAATCGTGATACTCAGTTATTATCATAAATAACCGTGATAATATCTATATTAAATTCTGAGATATTTTGTTTAAATATAATTTTATTTACTAGGCAATTTACACTACCTTAGATACAACTTTTTAAAAACTTTCTAAGCGTAGGATTTTACGTAAAATGCTATTCGAGAATTAAGCTTAAGATTATTAAAATCACGCTATATGAATAATTTATATACTCTTTTAGATTATTATTAGAAAAGTCTTTACGGCTTAAACTGGAGCTTGATAAACGCGAGATAATATATTGCGATTAAGAGTATACTAACCACAACACTTATGGTTAACCCTTGAATTAAGTGTAGATTAATTAACTTAGGGTACTGCAAATTGAACATATAACTCCACTCAGGATTAAGGAAGTAGATGAAGTATGTCATTGGACCACTCAGCTCAATTCCGTTTTCTTGATAGCTAGATAGCAGAATTATCACAGAGAATGGCATGAAGAAGAACACAAGGGCTCCAAGCAAGAGGCTGGAAGTCTTAGTTGACATGAGAGAAATTAATAGGCCAATACTAATGTAGTTTACGAAGAAATTCAGAGTTGTGAGGATCAACCACAAGAGTGTGTTAGCACTCAGCAATATTATGAAACTGTTCAATGTTATGACCTTATATTCGGCCAGAAATATCAGAAGTAAGAGATAGAACGACTGTATTGACCAAAACATCAAAACGAATAATAATGCAGAGACTATTCTGGCTATTGCTATTCCTCTCCAGCTTGCCAGTAGAGAGAGTTCGAAGAGCGTGGTCTCCTTTGATCTGTAAACATGAAGAAAAGCGGAGATAAGGACTAAGGGGTTTATCAGCATTAGACTTAACATGACCAGATTTTGTATTCCGATTTTTGGGTCTGAAGAGGTGAAATAAACGGCTGACTCTAGCAATAGGGAGGTTGTAATTATTAATACCATGAACTTTAACGGAAACAGACCCTTAAAGTACCATCTAATAGACCTCATAGTGTCTTCTCACTCCTGCCCTCTTGTAACCTAATATCTTTCCCTCCTGCATGAGTTTCTCTAAGTCCTCCTGAGTTGACTTTACTATATAAACATTTCCCACTTTGGCCAATGCTCCAGGAGGCACATAAAGACCTCTGACCATAACCTCATAGTACCCGTCCTCGCTGAGCCTCTCAAATTGTCCACTCCACACCAGCTCCCCATCCTTAAGTATAACTACATAATCAGCCAGCCAGTCGGCCTCTTCAGGCACATGAGTAGTCATTATGACCTGGAACCCCTTCTTGACTAAATAATCGCCTATTATGCCAGCCCTCACATAGTCTAGGTGAGAGAAGGGCTCATCAAGGACCTTGATTTCTGACCTTCTGCAGATAGCTTGCATTAAGTGGAGTAACTGAGTCTGACCTGATGAAAGTTCCAAAATTTTGCTGTCTTTAATTTTGGAAAGCTCTATTTCGTTCCAGAAGAGCTCGAGACAATCACTCTCTGCGTAATTCTTGAGGAATTCATATACATCCCTAACCCTAAAGTTCACGTCAAACTTAGGCTTCTCAAAAGCGAAGGAGACAAGCTTGAGTATCTTGTCCCTCCTTTCTAACGGGTTAATGCCGTTAAGCCTCACGGAACCGGAATCAGGCTTAAGAAGACCTAAAATAATTGCGAGCAACGTAGTTTTTCCTGAGCCATTGTGGCCTAGTAGGATTAGTCTCTTAGTTTCTGCCCTTAACGTTATCCCCTTAAGAACCCTCTTACCACCCAGTGATTTAGAGACTTTGCTGATCTCCACTATCAACTCAACTTCCCTCTAAACTTAAGGATTATGATTATCATGCCTATTAATATCATCACGATGTTTATGGGGAAGTAAGTTACCGAGAAGTCCCATTCTATCTCGCCAAACAAGTTATTAATAGTCTTGACATTAGAGGATCCGGAATCTATTGATATTAAAGTCTCGTTAAACAAGGGAGACATATTGCTGGTTAATTCCCTTATTTTGTTTACATGTTGGAGTAAATTCCAAACTATATGGGTTGCATCGTAAAGAGTATCGTTAGGCTGCAGTCCGCCAACGAATAAATTAGATAGCACAAGCTTATCTCCGCTGAAGAGTATATAATATATTAGCCCTCCGTTCTTAGTAAATTCCGCTGAGTATGGGTCTAACCCACCGAATGTATTGAATGTATAATACCTAGGATTAATTTTTAACACTATTGTTCTATTGCCCACTAAAGCTATAGGTTTATCTTCGCTGACAAATAACATCTTTATGAACGGATTACTAGAGTTGAGTACAAAGCTACTTTCAACAATGTAAGTCTTTTCGAAATCGTAGCCATATATCGACAAAGACCCATTTATGGTTACCTTATAAGAGTTGTTATTCATTACGGTTACGCTAATGAGTGCATGAGATATGGATAATAAAAAGTCGCTATCGTTAGTTGATTTTAGTGGAATAGCTAAATTTTGCACTACGTAAGTGAAGTAAGCCCCTGGTTCTACTCTATTTAGGGGGATCTTAGGATATACTTGTGTGTAATAAATTATTGTTGGTATGAAGTTTATGAATATACCTAAGAATATTAATACAAATGCAATTATAGTTGTGAAAGATATTCTCATTTACCAATCACCGATTATATATTTTAAAATAATTAGGAAGTATATTTGAATTACCATAACATATGTTACCATTAAATCCGTAGTAGTCGATAACTTGATTACCTCCGTAATAATATACATCATTAAATAGCTGACCCGATATTTTTTGTCCAGCCCAATTGCTTATGGTGACTGAAAAAGTTGCATGTAAACTATTCCAATTCCCAGTTTCTGTCACATCTCCTGTTTGTACAGATACGCTGAACCAGTAGGACGCTGCACCATAAGGACCTAGAGCTTGTGACGTGATATATTGTCCGCTAGTCGCGAATTGCCATGTTAACCACGCCGAAGCTACCACCCATCCAAATATGTTTTTACATTCATCTGAACCTCTATGTAGTTTAGATAGGTTTATGCAATAAGGAGTGGCGACGTTAATGGTAGTATCATTATTGATAGTACATCTAGGATAGCTATTTTTTTCAAGTTTTTATTTACTATTTTGGATAGCATTTTTACTCGTTATCTAGTTGATCAAATTGATATATAAATATTACTGTCTTTAAAATTGATCGAATTTACCCGAGATAATTAGGATATTTAGACTACTCGATAAAGAGATTTTAACTTGGAATCAAAAAGAAAGACCGCTAT
Organism: Sulfurisphaera tokodaii str. 7; assembly: GCF_000011205.1. Taxonomy (NCBI): domain Archaea; kingdom Thermoproteati; phylum Thermoproteota; class Thermoprotei; order Sulfolobales; family Sulfolobaceae; genus Sulfurisphaera; species Sulfurisphaera tokodaii. The sequence goes on along the minus strand of NC_003106.2, from coordinate 1,731,171 downwards.
AACCAAACATGTTTTAGCAATGAAATAAATAATATTAACACATTTAATTTATTAGGAAAATCGTTACAGTTATACGTTATGTTAAAAAATAAGGAAGATCCATTTATTTACTGGAAATTTCTTTCTAGTAAGCTATAACAGTAAGGAAGTAAATTCTAAGTATTTATTAGTTCATGAGCAAATATTATGATTTTTTATGGTAAGGTAATTTCCTTAAACTACTAAGTTAGGTTATTTATCCTTACAAAATGAGATTTATTTAAAGATGATTAAAAATATTTGTGGTAATTTGATATAATATTACAAATAATTTTCGAATTTCATAACTGTTTGAGAACACTCCCTTGTCTAGAACAGTCCAATTTAACTGCTTTTTTAAATGTAATAGAAATAACATCTCATTCCAATCTCTATGATATTTAACATATTACTACTTTAACAGACCATGCAATACTCCGCTTACTTTTTATTCATCTTATGCTGTTTAATTACTAAAATATTATTTAACGTTACTAGACACTCTAGCTCATCTGCAGCTATTATAATATAAGTCCTTATAATGTTAATTGGTATTGTTAAGAAAATTAGGTAAAAAGCTAACCCTGCAAGACCAAACTTATATAATGCTAATGTTATCCATGATTTAGAGACTGAACGAGCTAATGGATTATGCTCTACAGCACCCACCCTTAATCCTAACACTGTTGACCAAAAGTCGTTAAACTGAAATCCAAAGAACGAGATTAGATCATAAATTAGATTTAGAGTCATCTTATTACACTAAGATATACGAGTAAAAGAATTTTATCGTAGGTATATCTTCAACAACTAACTTAATGATTTTATTCACAAAAATCTTCCCGTTATAAAATTCATCACATGCTTAATTACAGTTTGGCTATAAAATTATAAAGCCTAATTATTAATTATGAGTAGAAAACTTACAACGATTTCCATTTCTGAGGAGGTTAAAGAGAAGTTAGAAATTGAAAAAGGAGATATGAGTTGGGATGAATTTTTACTCCTTTTAATAGAGGAGTATAGAAAGAAAAAGGTAGAAAGGGGAATCGATAAATTGAGAGAAATTCTCACAGATGAGGATATAAAAAAGATAGAGGATAGCCACAAAAAGATGCATGAGGAGTTTAGAATATGACCTTGCTTGATACCTCTTATTCCTCTTCTCGTGGAAACTACAACAGTGATAGTAATGTAAGAGAATACTGTGCCAAAGTTTGAAACTAAACCTATTACTTAAAGCTTACTTAAGGCTAAAGAAGCAATCATTATGGATACAGCTATTAAAACAGCTAAATTATCCTTAGATATTCCCTTAGGTATAAGCTCGTCTTCAGCCGTTTGTTTTATCGTTCTAACTGTTGCAATAATAGTAGAGAGGGTAACGGTTACTGTAGCTATTGTAGCCGTACTAGATACTGCCAATATTACTATTAATCTTTCAATTCCTTTGAGGATTCGTCGTGAAAACCCATAAGAAGTTTATATGATTAACCTATAAGTGAGATAGCTTTAATTTCGCTGTTACTACTTATCATCAATGGAAAAATAACGTTTAGAGTGATAGAGGCTATAGAAAGAGTGAGCGAAACGTTGTTGGTGATATACTCCTCGTTGGGTAACACTTGAAGGTAGTACTTGTTGTAGACGCCGACGTAAGAGGGGTTGAGCCAACTCGCCGTTGATAGTGTCGAGCCGTTTTCCTTCACGGTTTGCGTCGAAGAAGGCTGGACGATGACGGTCTGAGAGTACTTAAAGTAGCTGAAGCCTCCGCCACCGCCGTAGCGATAAAAGGCTAAAGATACGATAGGTAGGACTAGAAGGGTTAGGAAGAGGAGTAGAGCCCACTTCATTAAGAGTGAAAAAAGAGAGTGACTTTATAAGGGGCTGGGTTTACGCCTTAGTAAAAGGAGGAATGAAGCTAGAAGTAGTACCGCACCGATTGTTAGGGTTTCAGGCCATAGGCTTGCATAAGATGGTGGCTTGATGGTGATAGCGCTAGTGGTGGTTTGGTTGTGGAGTTGCAGTGAATAATTGCCAACCACTATTGGTGTACTAATTTGATTTAGTATTTTAAGAAGTTCTTCTTTTGCTTGCGTCATATTAGTTACAGTCGTATAGTTTTGGACGGTCGTGCTCTGGGTAGGTTGATGTATCATTGTGACGTGGTCTATTGAGTATAGGTAGAAGGACAAACCGAGGAGGATTAGGGCTACTGCTACTAGGGGTGGAACTATTCTTCTCATTTAGTAAAAAAAGAGAATACCTTATTATAAATTTATTCACCAGTAGTATTGGACTCCTTGAGTCTCTGGGCCGAATGTTGGTATAACATATGCAGTTGCATGCGGTGGCTTCATTATAAACTCCGTTCCGTCGCTGAACGGAAGACCCGCTTCAAATAACCATGTACTATTTGACGCAAGTGCATTAACAAATACGTAATTACTTGAAGGTATAATGGGGAACGGAACAGGCTTACTGTCGTTTAGCGGGTCTTCAACTTCGAAGAAGACTTGCTTATCGAGTATTGGGTATTCGAGGTTTACAGTCTGGTTAAAGTAAACTTGACCGGTTTTGGCATTCTCGATGTAAACCCAAGCAGATGTTATCTCACCTTGGCTGTTCAGATTAGCCTTAATTGTTAAGTTAAATGTACAATAAAGTGTTACGGCGTGTCCTGAGCCGTATAGTATAATACTGTTTTCATTATATTCAACTGAACCGCTAGGCGCTATAGCTTGAACCCCCCAAGCAACGGCCCATTCACCGTTATTCGTAAGCAATATAATTATTACTGGTTGGATATATGGGGCATAGATACCGTTAAAGCAACTCAATGCGATGTAGTAGACGACAGCTTGGTAACTCCCGCCTTCAGTGGAATTATACCCAAACGTACCAGATATGTTGAGAAGAGTCGTCACAAAGGTTACTCCCTGACATTATAAGCGTAGCCGGCATCATTCGAATAAACTGTGTAGTAACAATAACCGCCAGCGCCCGGGTTGTTTATTTCGTAGGCTGACGCGACCATAGTTACTGGTATTAGTAGTAGGGTTAAGAAGACCAGAGAGAGTAGCTCCTTCCTCATTAGCCAGAAAGAGAGAAAATACGTTTAAAAATAGCCTAACTTACGCAGATATTATGGTTTTTGCAAACATGGTCTATTGTCGCATCGGTTGTAGTGAACTCCTTTTATAAGAGTGAAAAAGAGAGTGACTTTATAAGGGGCTGGGTTTAAGCCTTAACAGCAATATTAGGAGTAGCACCACTCCAGCTATCAGAGTTTCAGGCCAGAGGTTAGCATACCAAGGTGGGGGGACATATTTAGTAGGTGGCGGGCCAAGATAAATCCCCTCTGGCGATCCTTCATATGGTAGTACTATATATGTTGGGTGGTCAATGTAGTAAAGCCATAAACCCATACCTATAAGGACTATTGATAAAGATATGGTCGATAGGTTTCTTTTATTTAGGCTGGCCCTTCCAAAATCTGGCGAGAAATAAAGAGTTAATAAAGCTACAGTTATTCCGGAAACGAAGACAAAAAGTGAAAGAAATTCCATATTAAAAAAAAAAAAAGAAGGTTAACTTAAAAAATCTTATGGTGGAATCCAATACAAAGCATAATTTAGAGCGTTTATTGCATTATAACTCTGGGCCCTCAGATAACTGTTTATACTGTAGTCCATGAGCACTGTAATCTTATGGAGTTCCTATGCTGAAATACCAAGCATATGGGTTCGTCCAAACATCAAGGAACTTATTATGGAACAATGTTAAACCGGATTCAGCATAATATGAAGGAATTGGTGCGGTTTGGCCAACGCCCGTTGCAAAGGAATAGCCGGCAACTGCATTTATGGATTGTACTGGAGCTCCATTTATCCACACTCCATCCCAACCAGTATCACTAAAAGATGGTGGGCCTGTATACGTTCCCTCTATGGCAAAAGAGGGGTTTTCCCCACTAGGCTCTGTAAATCCACCAGTGTTTATGACATTATACGTAACAGAGCCATAACTATATGATGTCTGGAAATATATATCAAATGATTTCCATTTGCTTGTAAATATCCTATGGCTGTATTCGGATCATTGTAATTATAGAGTAATATCAAAAATCTTTCTGTATTAGGACTTAGAGTAATAAGTTCCTCATTGTTGTAGATTTCAATCCCGTTGCTTGTCCATACTTGTTCTTGTATCACGTAAGTGCTTGTTGAGGCCACAAAGGTTAACGCTAGTTGCAGAGCAAGATAAGTTGTACCCACATAAAGTCCATTAATATATTCTGAGGCTTCCACATCTGCTGTTAAAACAAATCCTAGATAGCCACTACTGGTTTGTAAATAATTAGGCACCGTAAAGTTTACAGTGATAGAGGTAAAATTTGATGGCGAGATGCCGGAAGGATATGAGCCGAGGTAAAACGCTATTACCCATGTATTCGGATATGCTTGTGCTGACGGTATTATACTTAACGAGGTTGGAATTAGTAGTAGGGTTAGAAAAGCTAGGGAAAGTAGTCCCTTCCTCATTGTAAGCGAAAAGAAGAGCTTAACTTTATAAATAGTATAAAAAGTAAATGACAAGCCCTATCAAGTCAAGTACGACTACTATGGTAGTTATTATTGCAAAAGGTAAAAGACAAATCCATTTATACTTACTAATCTTTAGATAATCGAATAACTTGCTAAACCAATAAACCCCACTTAATAACAATAACTTCTCACCGGTTAAGGTTAATAAGACGTTTGTAAAATTTGTGTTATATCCTATAAGGATGTTATAATCCATGTATAATATACCAAAATAGGAAAACAGAAGCGTCATCACGTAATCAAATATATTACCTAAGATAATGATAAGCCATAAGACCTTTAGCCTATCCACGATAAATCACCTATCCAACGCAGATATTATGGTTTTTGCAAACATGGTCTATTGTCGCATCGGTTGTAGTGAACTCCTTATTATAAGAGTGAAAAAGAGAGTGACTTTATAAGGGGCTGGGTTTAAGCCTTATTAGCAGAATAACCGATATTAGGAGTAGTATTATCCCGGCTACCAGCGTTTCGGGCCAGAGGTTCGCATACCAAGGTGGTGGAAATTGCGATATCTGTGCAATCGCTTTGTCGGAAAATTGAACTTGAAATTGTGAAACAGATATATTCGTGGGGTTTATATGTATAGTGGAGTTTATATGTATAGGATGATCTATAGAATGTAGATAGAACGATAACCCGAGAAAGACTACAGCTGTCGCTATCATTAAAACTGAAACTAATTTTTTCCTCATTTAAAGAAAAAAGAAAATTGGCTTTTAAAAATTTATTCACCAGTAGTATTGGACTCCTTGAGTTCCCAGGCCGAATGTTGGTGTAACATTTGCAAATGCATATGGTGACCCCATTACAAACTCTATATCGTTCCAGAATGGAAGCCCAGACGTTGCAAAAGTACTATTCGATGCGAAAGCATCGACAAATACATAATTTGAAGAAGGTATTATTGGGAACGGGTATGGGACTTGGTATTCGCTATTATAAGGATCCTCAACTTCGAAGAAAACTTTTTTATCTGGTATAGGTTGCGATAAACTTATAGTATTACTGAAATAGACCTGACCCGTCTTTGCGTTTGCAATATAAACATATGCTTGTGTTATTTCGCCTTGGCTGTTTAATGTCGCTTTTATTGTTAAGTTAAAGAGATCGTTCAATTGAACTGATGATCCTTGCCCGTATGCAATAAGCCCGACCTTGTTATACTCAGGAGTGGTTTCACCGGGGGCATAAGCTTGAACGATCCACTCAAGTTCCCAAAATGTTTCATTAACCGTAAATAAAATAACCGGTTGTATATAACCAACTGATGGATACTGACCTAGTGCTATATAGTAAACGACAAATTGTTGTTTGCCTAATCCGCTTATATTTAAACGTCCCCGACAAATTAACAAGAGTCGTTATAAATGTTCCACTAAGGTTATAAGCAAAGCCTGCATCGTTTGAAGTGATAATGGGATAGAAGGAATAACCGGGAGCAGGAGGGTTGTATATTTCGTAGGCTGACGTGAGAGCATCCAATGTGTAATTAACGTAATTTACTTTATTAATAAATTTTTATAGTAAAAGCAAGAATTACAGAACTAATTGGATAATAATACTTAAGGGGGATTACGCCTAGGTTATACAATGGGGATTGAGATTTACCAAAGCGTAATCCCCCAATTGGGTTGGAAGAGTAAATATCTTTTGGATTGCGAGGAGATCTTGAAAGAGCTAATGATCAGAAGAGAGTTTGAGGGTTTCAAGTTCACTGAATATGACCCCTTGACTTACTTGAAGATGCTGATCGTTATGGTACTCTATAAAGAGTCTTATAGGGGGACAATTGAACTTGCAGCTACCAATGGTAAAGCGTTTCCTCAAAGTTAAAGAGATCCCATCAAAGTCCTCACTACACTGGTTTGTCCACAAGTTTAGTGACAGAATAAGGGATTTACTCCTCAAGGTATTCAGAAGATTTGAATCACTAGTTAAAGAGGAACAACTCCCAACACACCATCTACTAGCTGAGTTTGGAAGGGATATAAGGTTGCTTGATAGTTTTCCCGTTGAGTTACCTAATGGTGAGAAGAGTATTGAGACTCATATTGAGAAGTTATTGCTTGATTTGAGGGAGATTGATTCTAAGAGGAAGCCTCATGAGGTGCTTGCTTCACTTGATGAGGGAAAGAGGGAGGAACTTTTCTCCCATTTCCCTAGGGATTATACTATTAGGGAGCATGAAGGTAGGAAGTGGGGTAAGGCTTGGTTTGGGGGGAAGTGTTTTGCTGAGGTTTCTTCTAAAACCCTTATGGTATCTAAGGTTAAGTTAGTTCTGGCTAATGTTTCTGATTCGAGGTCTCCTATTGTGCCTAATGTGGTTACGCTTGTGGAGAGGGGTAAGGTAATTAGGGCTAGAAAGGGTTTGGAGGTTTTGAGGAGTGGTGTTGAGTTTTTTGGGATTTTCCTCAAGATGAGGTGTTATGCTAGGAGTTTAGTGGTGTTGAATACTTTCGCTAATCTCGTAGGTTTAGCTTATAATATTCAGCGGTTTAGGGCTCTTAGGAAGAGGCGAGTCTTACACTAGAAAAACTCGATGGGAAAGCATGTTAGAAAAGTTCTCTCAGCTTGGGTTATCGAAAATTGCGAGATTATTTGCAATTACATTTAATAAACTGATTTTATATTATCACATTGTTTGCAATTAAGTGAATTTAATTCTGAGCAAACGTTTTTTATAACTTTTTACTTTATTTAGTTATTCACATTAATTACGCGTTGGACGCTCTCACGTGGCTAAAAAAGGTTGTATAGATTCAGCTGAGATTTGAAAAAACAACTCCCCAACTTGAGGTAAAACCCTATGAAACAACTTCCCTCATCTCCTTAAGGCATAAAATCAACGAGAGACTGACAAGACTCCCACAACCCCACCCAAAGAACGAACCAAATAACAGAGGAGGATAAGGACCAACTCCTTCCTAACATCACAAGTCCTAACCCTAAACTCCTCTAGCGAACGAAAAGCATTCTCAACACCCCACCACCCCTCCTCAGCCAAAACAACAGCAGTTCTAACATCAACCTCACAAGAAAAGCTATAATCCCATCCCCCTTCCTCAAAATAACAAGATAAGCACCACTAACATGCCTAAAAACCAGTAACACCGCAATAAATAATATCAACATCCCCCAACTTGTCCCCATACTTCCTATACATCTGATACTTAGCGGTAATAACAAAATCCAAGAGAATAATCTCATTCACCGCAAACTATCACCATAAACAAGCCTAAGATCAAACTTGTCCAACTCCTCCAAAACAACTTGCATAACCATCTTAAAATCCTCAACAATATTCTTCACAGTTATAGGTAAAACATCAAGGAAAATACCCAAGAGAAAAATTGCAATTTGAACGAGACCCCAAGAAGTTAGTAGGCTTAATCAATAAACGCTTATCCTTGTGGTACTGTGGTTGGGAATGGAGGTCAATAGTAACCCTCCTATTCCTCTAGTCTCCCTCAAGACTTTCTTACCCATCTTCCTTAATGCTCTCCTCCCTTCATTCCCAAGCCTACTCAAGTAAGTTCCTCTTGCCTTGAGTAAGGCTTTGAGGAGTTCTTCGGGGAAAAGTGTATTAGTTAGAGAGGTGTAGATTGGTTTGAGGTGGACTTAACGAAGTCCCTGTTGTAGGATTTCGTCCTTTTGTCTTTACTCTCCTTCGTATGTTAAGGTCCGCCCTCGCTTATACAAAATTTTCTCCAAAAATTAGCATTCTTTTGACTCTTTTCTGAATTTTGTTCATCTTTTTTTTTTTTTACACGAAAAAAGAGATTCCCATACTGACGTATTGTTAAATATTTTTCATAATATTTTGGAATTTATATAAATAGTATAAAAATACTTTATCGTAAAATTCTTAACATTATCACAATATTGTTTGATAAATGAAACAGATTTTTTAAGCGAAATAGTTTAGAGAAAGAGATCAAGATCACTCTGGAGTATATCCTGCATTATGCAAACAATTACCTGGTAAGCTATTCCGATAACCTTTGATTGGGGAGTCACGGAAAATAATCTCAAAAATACGGTAGCCGTTATTACTCTTCCCTGTGGAAAAAATTTAATTTTTCCCTACCACATTATAAATGTGATTGCCAAGATAGACGATAAGGGGAGGATTTATCTACCAAAGGAAATTAGGGAGAAATTTAATTCAAAGGAATTTTACATCGTGGATTTACCTTACGGGATAGTGCTCATCCCAAAGTTGAGAGATCCCATTAAAGCGTTAGAAGAGGAGGGGAAAAAGTTACCTAACCTCGACATTAAAGAGTTGAAGAGAATAATCAGAGAGGAGGCTGAGAAAGAAGTTGGTATACGCTGACACGGATTTCTTCCTTGCCTTATTGAAAGAAAAAGATTGGCTAAAGGGAAAAGCCTTATCACTGTTGAGGGAATACAAGGACAATATAACTACCTCTATAGCTACTTACATAGAGCTAATGCTTTTAAGTAAAAAATTTGGGTTAGACCCGGTTAAGGTAGCGGTAGCTGTAATGGAAATTACGAGGGGTTTTGATGAGAGAATATTAAGGTCTTCAATACTTATATCACAAGGTATGGGAGTTTTTGACGCTTTTCATGCCTCGTTTTCCGACGGTGAAATAATAAGTTCTGACCACGCGTATGAAGAGTTCGGCTACAGAAGAGTTAAATTAGAAGACCCGTAACACTAATTAACGGAATACTTACAATATTCACTGACTAGCTGCGCTTGATGTTAACAGTATGTAGGTTTATATACTCTCAGAGAAGGGAATATTGTACTAACTATTTATGTGTAGTCTAGGTAACAGTTCTTTGACTTATGAGAACGGTTATTATATTAACGTTGCGTCGCGGTAGTGGAACTCATCTCCCGCGTTGGTATCTAAGTCTCACCTACCTCTTCCCTGATTACGGTGTTATATAGGCTTTTAGCGTGAAGAACAGTTAAGTACTAGTAACACACTCCATATCCAGATGAGAGTAGCAATAGGTAGCCTCTTACAGACGATTTCACAATAGTACGCCTTCTTCCCACTGTTCCAAATCTCCTTCATAATCCTTCCCCAGAGATGTAGCTAACTGTATAATCTGATTAGTAGTTTAAGGAAATTCTCTCACCATAAAAAATTATAATATTTTTTCATAAACTAATAAATACTTTGAATTTACTCCCTTACTTTATTTAGTTTATCAGAAACAATTTTCAGTTAATAGGACAATATTTCTTACATTTGTTTAACGTAACGTAAAAATATAACGATTTTCCTATAAATGCTATCTGATTTATGAGGCTTACTGCTTGTGTCATTATTTTATAATTCTTGTTCAATTGTTTGCTTATTATTTCTGAAATATAATACTAATTCATCATAATACGATGCGAGAGACGATTACGATAACTGTCGTGGAGGTGAAAGTGATTGAGGCACTACACGCTACCGCCTCTAACAAACCTACGGGGATAACGAGTCCAGTGCGTCTCCCACGTCGAAATCCTTGACATTAACTTCCCCACCCTTGGGTATCCTAAGACGCTTCTTGACTATGCCCTTGTAAACACCGTCCTTTAAAACGTGATATGCTATGCAAGCAAGCTTTCCCGCAAGTGCACATGTAGCTTGCCTTACACTCTTACCCCTAGCAATGAGCCTCTCGTAAAACTCGTTAAATGGTTCAAGCCATCTGGCACTCCTAGCAGCTAAGTAGAAACCCCTACGTAAGCGCTTGTTACCCCTAATCATACCAGAGTGAGACTCACTATTACCACTCTGCTTAGTGCGAAACCCGCATAAGCCCTAGCTGCCTTTGAGTTTGGAAAACGTGAGATATCACCAAATTCAGCGTAAATTGTTGCTGCAGTGATTAAACCAATTCCAGGGATTTTGGATAACTCTATTACCGGTTTTGGTATCTTGCATATTATCATGTCCTCAACTTCCTTAACCATGTTCTCCAAGCTTTTCAATAACTCAACTAGTTGTTTTAGTGTTAGTTTTTCTGCGTCATTCAAGTTTCTCCCTAGTTTCTCTTTTAACTCTTCCTTCTCTTCCTTGCTCAATTCTTCTCCTTTTGCTAGTTTTTCTAGTAGTTGTCTTCCTTTCTTGTCGAATGGTTCTATTTTATAACCGGCGATTTCTAAGGTTTTTCTTATCTCGTTTTTTACTTGTGTTATTTTGTTTACTAGGTTTTCCCTATGTCTTGTTAACTCTCTTAGTTCTTTTATTTCTCCCGTTGGTATGTATGATCCTTTTATTACTCCGGTCATGTATGCTACTAGTAGTCTTTGTGCGTCTAGTTTGTCTGTCTTTTTTCCTAGTATTTCTGTCAAGTGTGCTGGGTTTACTACTGTTACTTTGAATCCTTTTTCTGTTAGTTTTTCGTGTAGGTAGTAGAAGTATACTCCTGTTGCCTCTAATATTCCCTCGTTGTATCCCTCAAGGAATTTTATTAACTCTTCTATTCCCTCGTTGTTGTAAGGGAATTCTTTTACTTCCTTGACTGTTACTGATGGTTTTTCTTGTTTTATAACTAGTTCTCCCTTTGCTGCTGTTAGTTTGCTTTGTGAGATGTCTATTGCGAAGGCTTTGCTTACAAAGTCCTTTGTCATGTTTGAATATTTCTCGTTTTACAAGATATTTTTTGTGTTCATAATACCGTGTTTTCTTTACATAATGTTAACTATATTCAGCCCCTAGGGTAATTTGTTACATCCTCCCACTCGGGGTTTTAACCCCTCTTGTTAGATCGTTCTAGGGGCTTCACAGCCAGCCTATATGATGGGGTTTTAACCCCTTAGTGTGGTTGGGCTTATGTTGTTTTTCTCCTTACTTGCTTATTTATTTTACTCTCGTAATACTTGGTTTTATCCGTTCGCTTGATTTACGAGAATCCCCCGTGGGAGTGTGGAACCTTTGCCGTCTTCTTTTAACTCAACGCGTTTTAACGGCAAAAATTTACGTGTTGCCAAAGCTTTTAAATGCGAATCGTTAACCATAATACTTATGGCAAAATGGCGAATAAACAACGTAGATATAAGTTCGGTGATTATATCTTAAGGGAAAGAAAAGGGCGGTATTATGTCTATAAATTGAAAACGATAAAGAGTGAGGTAAATGAAACTTACGTCGGTCTTTTAGCTGACGTAGTTGAAACTTACCTCAAATTGAAAGAAAGTGGGGTGTGGGGGACCCCCCACAGTGCGACCGCCGGGATTTGAACCCGGGACCTCCGGCGTGGCAGGCCGGCGTCCTAATCCAGGCTAGACTACGGCCGCACTAAGGATAAATAAGAGTCAAGGTATTTATAGTTTTCCTTCATCATTTTCATGCTCTAACTTTTTCTTTAGCTGAGTTTGGCACGTTTTACAACATGTGTAATACACTTTTTTACCTAACTTTACTAAATATGGGTTTCCTTTAATCTCATTTCCGCAATAGTCACAATAAAGTTCCGCTCTCTCTATGCTTTCCTCATTTAACTTTTCCGTGGAAATAAAATACTTATCACTTCCCAATTCTGAAAGTTTCTGACTAATAGTACTCAGATCTCCCCTTATTACGTTCATTATTTTTCCGTCTATAAGTTTGTAACATTCTTCAGCAAGACATTTATTAGAAATTACAAATGCGAATAGTTCTCCCTTTTCATAATATTCAACTGTAAATTTAACTCCTTTATCTTTTAGCGATTTTATTATTTTAGCTACTGTAGCCCTACTTAAACCAAGTTCCTTTGCTATTTTGCTTGCGCTTTTCCTCGAATCTTCCTTTAGCATTTGTAAAATCTTATACTCAATTTGGTTTACTTTAGTCATCGTTATTCCCTTCTTTAACTTACATTTTTATTTTTATCCATCTTGATAAGTAATAAAAAGTTTCTTTGTAAACGTTAAGTAAATATACAATTGGCGAGAATTTAAGATTATGATTGACCCTGTTTGTGGAATGGAAGTAAACGAATCATCTCCATATAAGACAATGTATAAAGGTAAAATATACTATTTTTGTAGTTCTATGTGTAAAAAAGCGTTTGAAAAAGACCCTGAAAAATATTTGAGGGAAGGACCTAAAGGAATGCCTGGTGAGGAAGGTCATCATTAATAGTTCGGTGAATTTCTAATGAGCGAGGTGAGAAATGAGAAGAAGGACCTTAGGATTAAGAGAGAAGAAGAGTTAAAAATCGTAGGAATGCATTGTGCAACATGTGTTTCAACAGTATCTAAAGCTATTTCTTCTGTTCAAGGGGTAAAAGATGTAAATGTCAACTTAGCCTCTGGTAATGCTAGGGTTGTAATCGAAAATGCTAGATTGAAAGATATTGTAAGGGCTGTTAGAAAAGCCGGTTATGACGTTGTAACGCAAAAAGTGACTTTGAAAGTAAGTCTTAGTGAAGAAGAAGCCGGTAAGATAGTTTCCGTTCTAGATAATATCCCGGGAATTATTGATGTTAAGATCAATCCTTCTTCGGGTATCGTTATCCTGGAAATTAATCCGGTAACTGTAACTGGAGATGAAATCGTAGAAGAGTTAAAGAAAAGAGGTTATAAAGCTGAAATTACTACTGAGAGTTTTAAAGGAAAGAGTGACTTTCACGATTTGCTTATAAGGTTAATAATTGCCTCAGTTTTCTCTTCTCTTATCTTTATCTTTCCAGCTTATCAACTTTTCTTATCAATTCCAGTCCAATTCTATTCGGGCTTAAGATTTCATCTAGGTTTTCTTAGAGCTTTAAGAAATAAGACCAGTAATATGGATACGTTAGTCTCTCTCTCGTCTAACATAGCCTGGTTTTACAGTCTTTACTCTTACCTAATACATTCTCCTAATTACTTCTTTGAAGCTTCTTCCCTCCTAATTACTTTCATTCTTATAGGAAAGACTTTAGAAGCTTACATTAAGGAGAAGACTTCAGATGACGTTATTAGACTTCAAACCGTTAAGGCTAGGCTTACTGATGGCACGTTAGTGGATTCCTCTAAATTGAGGGTTGGTGATGTAGTCATAGTTAAGTCTGGTGAGATTATTCCAGCTGACGGTATTGTTGATGAAGGAGAGGGATATGTTAATGAGGCAATTTATACTGGTGAGACTATACCGGTGAGAAAGAAGAAGGGAGATGCTGTTATTGGCGGTTCAATATTAACTTCTGGTTTTCTTAAAGTTTATGTTACTAGGGCTGGGAATAGGACTTATATTTCGCAAGTTATCGAGGCTATAAGAGAGGCTGAGACTACTAGGTTGCCTATACAGTCACTTGTTGATAAGGTTTCATCAGTCTTTGTTCCAGCAGTTATTGGAGTTTCTGTTTTAGCCTTTGCATTATGGTATGTAGTCTCTCATTCGCTTACTTTCTCTATTTTAATTTCTGTTGCAGTCTTAGCCTCAGCATGTCCGTGTCCTTTTGGTTTGGCAACACCTATGGCTGTTATGGTCGGAATAAGGAAATTGGTTAAAAAGGGAATTAAGGTAAGGAATGCTGAGAGTTTAGAGAGGCTTAGAGAGGCAAAATACATAGTTTTTGATAAAACAGGGACTATAACTACTGGAGAGTTTATAGTAAAACCGATAGGTGACGAAAACGCAATAAAGTTAGCATGTGCTGTAGAAAAGCTTAGTTCTCACCCCGTAGGTGAGGCTATTGCGTCTTTATATGATGTAAAAGATGAAGTTAAGGACTTTAATGAGTTTCAAGGGGAAGGAGTTTACGGGAAAGTTAATGATCACGATGTAATAGTGGGTAAAAGGGAGTTTGTTCTTAAGAACTGTGAAGGAGATTTAGATGCTGATGTTTTAGTTTGTGTTGATTCAAAAGTTGTTGCAGGGTTTTTGTTGGAAGATAAAATAAGGGACGGAGTTGTTGAGCTGGTTAATGAGCTTAAGAAATATTATGAAGTTATTATTGCTACTGGTGATTCAAGTAATTTTGCCGATAAGGTAGGAGAAGTTCTGGGAGTAAAAGTGTATAAGGGTCTTTCGCCAGATGATAAAGTAGAATTAGTTAGAAAGCTTGGTAAGGCAATTTTTGTAGGTGATGGTGTTAATGATGCTCAAGCTTTGAAAGAGGCTTTAGTTGGTATTGCTGTTTCTACCGGTACTGATATTGCTAAGTACGCTGGAGATATTATTGTACCTTCTGTTCTCTCAATCAAATATGTTATCGAACAGTCTAAGAGGACTGTGAGGAAAATAAAGGAGAATTTAGCTTGGGCTTTTACTTATAATTCTGTTTTGATACCAATTTCAGCTGGTATACTTTATCCTTTCTATTTGCCTCCAGAATACGCTGCCTTAGCTATGTCTATGGATAGTGTTCTAGTTTCCTTATGGAGTTTTGTTCAGTAATCTTATTTTTTAAGAGAAAGAAACATTAAACTTATAAGTATTAAGTATAGCTAAAAACGAAATAGAGCAAAACTATTTATTCACATCGTTCTTTTTACTGAATCTTCTTCTCTTCATAAAGTTTCTTTGTGTATTCTAATACTTCTTCAGCAATTTTGATTGACTGTTGTGCGTCATAAGATGAATAGAGTAACTCTGGAGGTGTGTTAGTCTCTTCATCACCGTACATTGATAGTTCTCTTTCTTTTCTTAACGATCTTGAGTAAGAAGCAAAAATATCTATTTTTTCTCTGAACCATTGGGGGAATTTTTCTGCGTTATTTTTCAATATTGGTCCTACATCATGAAATTTTGGTGGTTCAATATTAACTAATCTTAAACAAGCTTTGAGTGAAAGTTCTACAGCTTCTTGGCAAAGCCTCACTACTATATTATATTTCTTCCTTTCATTTTCTATTTTAGCCAAGTTTAATCTCTCTTCGGCTTGTAAGATATATGATAATGCAAGGGAGTCAAAGTTCAACAGTTTCACCGAATTTCGAATCTTTTTTTAGTATCCAGTACCACTTTTTGCCCATTATGATCCTCTCAGCACCCAACTCTCTAAGCTTCTCTTTTAGCTTTTCCAATATCTTTGTAAAGAATTGATCCTTATCGTAAAGTATCACAGCATCATATACCATGTCTAGATAAAGAGGTGAAATCTTTTCTGCTTCATCGGGAGTTTTAAGGATAGGAGAGAGTGATATATAATATCCCTTATTCCAGTACTCATCTAAATTTAACTTATCTTCAACTCTGGTCTCAAATAATCTAATTCTCTTTAGCATACTATCCTTTGGTAGGTTGTTCATGACTATTAGTAGATCCACGTCACTATCATTTCTGTTATCTCCCCTAGCAACACTTCCGTAAAGTACAATAGATATAAGATCGTCCTTAAATTCCTCTCTCATTATTCTGACTATATTATTAAGTAATGTAACATAAGGTTCTTTAATCATATGTTATATAAGTCTGTTGATTTAATAAGCGTAATGGCTTCACTTATTCCTTGATGAAGTAACATAAATTTGTTGTTAAAGAATTAAGAAGTTTGACAAGAATCATACTATATGCTTTCCGAAATATCCTATAACAAGTCAAGTTTAACAAAACCTAAATGCATATAAATTTTTAGCTTCTGGGGAAAAGTTTAGGCTAACGCATATAAAGTATCAATTATGTCCTCTATCTTTATTGCGTATACTTCTATCTTGCCCTGCCCTTTAGCAGAAATTATCATAGATAATGCTTCAAAGCCTATCTTTACATTGCCATCGGATCTGCAAACAGCTTTTTTCATATCCTTATTCTGAACAACAATACTACAATTTAGTTTATCGAAGTTCACTTTAATTAGTCCTAGATCTAGTTGCGATATTATCTCATTAATCTTACTCAATATACTGCTAGCGTCTCCAGTGAACTCAAATGAAGGTACTATCATTAACCCCTGCGATGTTCTATCTGTAGAAGTAAGATTTTTAATTACGTCACCGTAAAGTGCTGGGAAATATATTCTTGCGTAGGTTGCAAAATGATCTTCTACTATATGCTTTGCGAAATCAACGGCACTCCTTCCCAATATTTTATCTAATAATGAATCATTATATTTTACATTAGTTGCAACATATAGTCTTGTCTGAGTATTTCCTAGATTTTTTGGCATAAATTCTATCGTAAATTCTAATTTCCCATCATCGGTCTTACCATAATATTTAATGCTTTGTACTGTAATCTCAGGTCCTTTAAAAATGCCTTCTTCGTATTTGAAGTCTTTATTTGTTTTTAATAATATGTATAGGGCGATAAACTCATCTGTTGGTGCAGATAGTTCCCTAATCTTATCTCCCGCAAGATATTCATTCTTCTGTTTATCCTTAAATTTTAAAATTGCAATATGTCCGCTTGTCCCGCTGACAAACATAGGATCCATAAGTATTTTTCTCACAAAAAATGTAGGAGCATTTATTACTAATTCTGTACTATACATAATGTTCGAAACATAATATTAGTACATATATTTAAATTTTTTTATTACTGGTTATAGGAAAATCGTTATAGTATATATCACCTTAAAAAGTTCTTGTAAAATATTATTGTATTAACTGGTGAAATTTTTAGAAGCTCATAATAAAAATAAGGGAACAAATTAAAAGTATTTGTAAACTCTAGAAAAAATATAATTTTTATAATAATGGAATTTCTTAAAACAGTAGGTTTTACTTTTAAATTAATACTTGATTTCGAATTTTAAAGGAAAATAATCCTAAACTTGATAAAATTAAAGGATCCAATAAAGCGTATTAGTCTTCATTATGATTTTTATTTTTGTAGTTTAAAGCCAATAATATTCTTAAAATTATTCAGTAAGTTAAGAAAGAAATCTAACTCTTCAGTATCAATAAAGCGGAATTGCGAGTAAGTAACTAAAATGTCATCTAATAGGTGAATTTTTAGGGCTGACTAGAAATATCTTAAATCCTCTGTATTTTAAACTCTTCATACATTTTCAATGTTTCTTTATTAACGCTTGGTTTAACATTAGCTAATATTTTTATGAAATCATTAAAGGTTAATGTAGTTCTGGCAACTCCAGTAATCGTTGCCTCTTTAAGTAAGTTTCTCCTAATCTCATCCACTACCAGTTTTAAATCGGCTGGTGTATAACCATCAGTGATTTTAGCGACTTTTTGTAAAGTTTCCTCATCTACAGTTAAACCTCTACATAATACTTTAAGAACTTCGGCTCTTCCTTTTTCATCTGGTGGCGGTACATAGATTATCTTATCAAATCTCCCCGGTCTTAGTATTGCCGGGTCTAAGTCCCATGGTCTATTTGTTGCCCCAACTACTACTATTTCTTCATTTTCCCTTATACCATCCATCTGATTTAAAAGTTCAGTTAATGCGGTTCTCCATTCGTTTTCACCCCTAGCCCTAGCGATCATATCAATTTCGTCAATGAATATTATTGCAGGTGCATTATCCCTAGCAATATGGAACTTTTCTGCAATTATTTCTCCCGCATTAAATGGCCCAGCTGAAGATATTTCCTCACCAGATAGGATAATAAAGGAAGCATTAAGCTCATTTGCTAATGCCTTGGCAATGCTTGTCTTTCCAGTACCAGGAGGACCGTAAAGTAATAATCCTTTAACTGGTTTTATTCCCAGCTTTTCGGCAAGGTCTTTCCTCTTCAGCGGTAACTCTATAGAGTCCTTGATTATTCTTTTAACATCCTCTAGATCTCCTAAGTCATCCCATCTTACATCCGGTACTCCATATGGTCTTTCACCTAGTTTATGCCTTGAGTATTTTTTAGCAATATTTTCAAATTTTACGATAATTTGTATAGATACAGACGGTTTATAGTTTTCTAAGGCCTTTATAAAGTCTTGTGTTGTTGGAGTTCTTCCTTCTTTTTCGCACTGGATTTTCACTTCTTCGACAATTTCTTTTATGTCTGCTGGTGAAAGTCTATTACTTCTTTTAGCTAATTCTTTGCAATCGACGTTTTGAACGTAACCGCACCATATTTTTTCTCTGCCATTTTCATCTGGCAAAGGTACGTAAATCACCTCATCAAATCTTCCTGGTCTTAAAAGTGCTTCATCTATTTCTTGCGGGATGTTTGTTGTTCCAATAATAAGTACCGGTAAGCTCTTGTCATGTAATTCTTGTAACCTCATTAAAAATATGTTAATTAATCTGTGAGTGACTTCATGGATATCTCCCTCTCTTTTTAGAGTAAATCCGTCAATTTCATCAATTACGACAACGGCTGGAGCGTTTAATTCCACTACATTAAAGAAGTTATCAAGTAAATACTCACTTTCACCATACCATTTGCTCATTACATCGGTAGACTTTAATTCGAAGTAATTCCATCTAAGTTTATTAGCGAGTGCCTTAGCAATGCTTGTCTTTCCAGTACCTGGAGGACCAAATAGTATTACACCATAAGCTTTCCCTTTTTTCATAACGTAACTAGCAATTTCATCTAATCTAGCCTTAATTTCTTCCATATCGTAAATCTGATCCCATGTGATTGATGGTATTCTATTCATTTTCCTTTCTAATTGCCTTTGTTGTGAATGCCCTACTCTCATCATTCTCATAAAGTAAATAAAGTAGATTAACGGAATGACGAAAGTTAAAATTATAATTCCCAGTTCAATCGCATTAATATATGTTGAAAGTAGTGAAGAAGTAGGAGATGTTGATGTGTTAGCATTCATAAAATAAATTCTTCTTGGTTATTTAAAAATGATGAGTTTTAGGGGAGTTTGAGCGGTGAAATGGCGGTTACTCACTGACTAATTTCCTCAATTCTTTTCAAAATCTTTGAAATCTTATCTAAAACTAATATTACTTCATCTTCACTTAGATCTCCGGTAACTTCATTAGCTAATTTTTTGTAAATTTCTATGCCCTTGTTAAATGTCTCAAGTCCTTTCTCAGTAATCTCGATTAGTATCTTTCTTCTATCCTCTCTATCCCTTACTCTTACAACTAAACCCATTTCTTCTAGTTTGTCAACAGAAGCTGTTATTGCTGATTGTGTAACGAAATATCTATTTGCTAAATATGCCATTGTTTTTGGACCGTCGCTTGTAGCCCTTAAAACAAGAAAGTCTAAATAAGATAAGTTAAGTTCTCCTAACCTTCTATTGAGTTCCCTACTCATAGCTCTGTATATTTTTGCTATTGTTGACATTATTTGTATTCTGTTTTCATTACTTTCTAACACTTTCCTTCACCTCAACTCCTCTTAATGCAGAGGCAATTGCTGCTATGAATACTAATACAGCACTTATATAAAACGCATTTCTTAAAGCATACATAAATGCTGGTGCAATAGCTGTTGGGAACCAAGTTCTCTGTTCCATAATTTGTATTGCAGACTGTGGAACTGTTACTCCAGCGGGTAATGAGGATAACATTGTTTTAACAGGGTCGTATCCCAGAAAAGCTGCAAATAGTGCTCCAGTGACTGGTATATGTTGGGCATAAGGAACTAACTGTGGTGCTCCAGCCTGGATTAAAGCATTTTGTATTGCTGAGGGTAATGAAGATGTTAAGGAAATTATGACTATTGTAAAGAATATTGCTATACTCATTGTTTGCCCAGTATTTTGTAAAGTTGCCCTCATACCAGAGGCTGCTCCTCTATGTTGTGGTGGAACACTATTCATTATTGAAGCTGTGTTTGGAGATGCAAACATTCCGTTTCCAACTCCAATCATAAATATCATTAAGGCAAAAGTGAGATAATTGAAGTCATAAGGTAATGTAGTTAGTAGAAGAAAGCCTATGCCTACAATAACCATTCCTAAAGTAGCTAAAAGTCTACTTCCGTACTTATCAGAGAGCCAACCACTTATTGGCCCCATAGTCACGAATCCTAACATTAATGGGATCGTATAAACACCGGCCCAAAATGGTGTTTCTGAGTAAGGTATTCCATGTAAGGGTAACCAAATTCCTTGAAGGAATATCACCAGCATTATCATTAAGCCTCCATAGGCTACTGATCTTAAGAAACTAGCGATATTTGCTGCAGCAAATATTCTAATTTTGAATAACTCAAGGCGAAACATTGGATATTTGACTTTTCTTTCAGCATAAAGGAAGCCTATGATTAATCCGACACCAGATACTAATGAGGCTATTACATATGGATTTCCCCATCCTAGTTGTGAAGAACCGTAAGGTAAAAGTCCGTATGTTATTGCTATAAGGATTAGAATTAAACCACCAGCAAAAAGTGTGTTACCTAACCAATCAATTTTTTCAGTCTTATTCGGTTTTGATAATTCTTTTAACTTTAAATAACTCCAAACTGTTCCGAATATACCTACTGGAACACTGACTAAAAATACGTATCTCCAATTTATCGTTGAGAGTATTCCACCTAATATTAGTCCTATTAATGATCCAGCTAAAGCTGCAATTTGGTTTATTCCTAACGCTTTCCCTCTCTCGTTAGAGGGAAAAGCATCAGTTAAAATTGCCGCACTGTTTGCAAATAGGAATGCACCACCAATTCCTTGTATTACACGGAACAGGATTATCTCTAATGCACCTAAGTCCCCTTGATTTGGAGTTAATGAGAGGAGTATTGATCCTATTGTGAAGATTGCAAATCCTAAATTATATAGTCTTACTCTGCCGTAAATATCCGAAAGCCTTCCGAAAGAAACTAATAATGTTGCTGTTACTATGTTATAACTCATGAGGATCCATAGTAAGTACTGAAATGAGTTAAATGGATTTATATTAATTCCCCTAAATATTGCTGGTAATGAAATTATTGTGATTGTTCCATTTATTGAAGCCATTAAGACTCCTACAGTAGTATTACTCAAGGCAACCCATTTGTACTGCATAAATACATGATTGATTTTTTAATTTTTAACTTTTTCGATGTAAAACAATAAGAAGTTAATTTTTAAGTTTTTAAGGTTTTAGATCGAGAACTAATCTTTAAGGAATAAGTTTTAAAACACTTAGGAATAATATTAACGTATGAAAAGGAGGACTATAATATATGGTGTAGTTTTCTCAATAGCTTCTTATGCCTCTGCAGCTGCTTTAGCTCTTAGTATTGGCGCTTATGCTATTAGCTCATTCACAGACCCAATAGTAACTCTTACAATACCACTTATCTTACTTTCAATTGGTTTACAAGCTATGAATGAGAAGCTTAGTGTACTTCTGCTTACTGTAATAAATGCAGTACTTTATGCAGCAACTGGTCTGCTATTTATGGTTCCGACTCTAGTAATTGCTGGAGTTATTGATGAGATAATAACCTGGTTTGTAGGGTTTAGAAGTTTTAAAGCAGTGATGATTAATACCACTGTAGTAGGAACTTTAGTCGGAATCCTTAGTGTTATATTTGGTATTATGATGGTGGGGTTAATTGGCTCAATTCCTTTTAAGGATTTAGCATTAGCTTATCTAATATTTACAATAATTTATCTGGTAGAAAGTGCTATAATGGGATTAATCTCGTATAAGTTAGGCTCATATTTACTAAAAAGCGGAATTATTAAGGGATAAGATTGGCTAAGGCAACTTTTCTTTATTCCTTAATATTTCTAATAATAACTGCTATAGAAACTACACTCTATCCAACTTATTACTCTCTTATCTTGACCATGGGTTTGATATACAAAAGATGGAGAGTCCTTGCAATAGAGATTTTGATTGTAATTATTTCTTTTACTTTTTTGCATTTCATAGGAAAAGAATATTTATTTATATACACTGTTAGGGCCATTTCCTATCTAAACTTATACTTTGTTATGAGTGAATATGTTGACTATAATTCTATTCTTTATCTTCTTGGAGAGAAAGGAGTACCACTTGTTGTTGGCTTCGCTTATTATCCCCTTTTTTATAGGATTGCTTCTGAAATAAGTTTTAACGCTAGAGCTAGGAAAATCGGTTTTCACATAAATAAGTTAGTTTTACCATTTGTTGTTCAAATGGTTAAAGTTGCTGAAGACCTCTATGTCTCTTACACTATAAAACTTTACGGGAAATTTCACGGAAAAAGAAATTTTAAACCCACGTCAGTAGATATTATTTTAATTTCGCTCTCTTTACTGTTGGTGATGATTAACCTTGCAACTGAAATGATGATGTTCACGTAGGCCCCTGATCCATATTTATTATAGTATTACAGATTGAGATCAAATCTTCATCGTGAGTTGCTATTATAATTCCTCTCCTCTCTTCTTTTAAGATTTTAATAGCCTCATAAAACGATAGAAGAGCTTCGCCATCCATGCCAACTGAAGGTTCATCTAAAGCAATAACTTTGTATTTTGAGGCAAACGCTGAAGCAATAAGCACCCTCATTTTTTCACCATAGCTTAAAGTGAATGGGCTTCTGTCTTTCTTATCTTTTAGATTAAAGAGTGATAGTGCATTTTCATCCTTTACCTCATCTTCAACTGTTTCCTCAAAGAACTGTAGATCTGGATTTTGAAGGACTAGATAAATTTTTCCGACTAGCTTCTTTAACCTAGTAGTTTTTCCTACACCATTTCTCCCAACTAGGCAGACAACTTCACTTTCCCTTACCCTTATCCCTTCATGGTTTAACAATTCTTCCCCTAATTCCATCTCTATTTTAGGCAAAGAGAATCCTCTTAATCCTTCTTTTCTAAGAAAATCTTCATCGTACATTTTTTCTTTTTCAATTTCCCTAATATCACCATTTTTGATTAAATAAACGCGATTAATCATATCTCTAATTTCCTTTATTCTATGTTCAGCAATCAAACTCCCTTTTGGTATAACACTTTTTACTAACTTAACAGCATATTTATCTAAATTAGCAAAGGGTTCATCAAATAGAATATATTTTGGTCTAGATGCTAATATAGTAGAAATAACAAATCTTTTCTTATAACCATCTGATAATGTATAAAAATCTTTATTAAAATATTCTCCCATAATTTCTTTCGCTATTTTATCATCTACGGGGTGAAACATTGATTGGAGTTTCAATTCCTCTTCACACGTTAAGGCTAATATTTGTGTTGAAGGATCTTGAAATACTGCTGATAGTTTTGAGTAATCTCTATTTTTACAGAAATCTTCTCCATCTAATATTACTTTTGCCTTTGAGTCAAGACAAAGACTACTCTTTATCAAAGTAGTTTTACCACTACCATTTTTCCCAATCAAACCAACGATTTCGTTATCGCTGACAACAAGTTTATCATTTATAATTAGCATAGTATATGTGAGGCTTATATGAAAATAGGTTTTGCTCTAACAGAAAATGGGGAAAAGAAAGTTGTGTTCATAGAAGGTGAAAAATATTATGAGATAAAGAAAGAGGGATTAGATTGCGTTGTATCTAATCCAACATCATTTATTAAAGCATATGACTTAATGGTGAATCTACCTAAGACTGAGGTAAAGATAAAAAAGTTTCTACCACCTTTATTCCCTAATAAAATTTTTTTACCTGCTGTGAACTTCCGCTCTCATTCATCAGAAACTTCGATGACTCCACCAAAATCACCTTACTTTTTTACCAAATTTAGTAGTAATAGTGTAGTTGGGCCGGAAGATTACATAATTATCCCAAGAGATTTAAAAAGGGTGGACTATGAAGGGGAAATAGGGATTATAATTGGAAAGAGAGGGAAATACATAAAGAAAGAGGATGCAATAGATTATGTCTTCGGTTATACAATAGTAAATGATGTAAGCTTTAGGGATTATCAGTTTCCAGAACTTCACCCTTACGGTTTGAATTGGGTTATGGGAAAAGCGTTAGATACCGGGTTGCCGATTGGTCCATGGATTGTTACTAAAGACGAAATTAAGAATTTCAAACTTAGAATAATAACTAGGCTTAACGGGCAAGTTGTACAAGATGGAAATACAGAAGATATGATATTTTCTGTTGAGGATCTGATTTCTTATCTCAGCCAAGGAATTACCCTAGAGCCCGGAGACGTAATAACTACTGGTACACCAGCCGGTGTTGCTGAATTTACTGGTAAAAAGTACCTTGAAGACGGAGATGTTATAGAAGTTGAGGTCGAGAAAATAGGTGTTTTAAGAAATTATGTAAGAAAAGAGAGTTAATCCCACACAATAACTGTTTTTATTTCTCCACTAGGCTTTCTCATTAAAACTTCTGGCGCTTGCTCAACAGAAACTTTTGAAGTTATCATTCTTTGGAGAACGTCATAGTATCTATTTTTCCATATACTCAAATAGTTCAATGCACCTTGGAAATCTCTCTTACTAGCGTTAACACTACCAATAACTATTATGTTTCTCTCTACCATGAAAGTAACTAAATCGGATGTTATTTCGTACTTTTCTCCTTCTAATGTACCAAAAAGGATTAATGCTGAATTTGGTCTCATTTTACTCATTAAAGGTATAAATGCGGAAGGAACTCCACTAGTATCAACTATTAAATCTGCTTCTGGGAGCTTATCTCCTTCTTTCATAGAGTTAATAAAAGTTACACCTAACCTCTTACTGATATAATCTTCCATAGGAGAAGGATCTCTTTTGTTAATCATATAAACGTTAAAACCTAATGTAGTTAAGATTAAAGAAAAGAACGTACCTATCGGTCCACTACCAATTATAAATGCGTTTCTGCACTCAAATGTTGAATCCTCGCAAGTCCATATCATTCTTCTTTGAACAAATAATAACTCGTCTATAGCTTTTACAACATTAGATAAGGGCTCAGTTAGTACTGCTATATCTTTTATTTCGTCTGGAACTTTTACTAACCATAATTCATCATCAACAAATTCCTCTCTCATAAAACCATGTTTACCTCTTATTCCAGCTTCAACAAATTTTCCAGTCTCACAAAAATCTTGTCTTCCAATTCTACAATTTAAACAAACTCCACAACCTCTCCTAACTACTGGTACTACAAAATCACCTTTCTTTAGATACTTAACTCCATCTCCAACTTCTTCAACCATGCCAAGTCCTTCATGACCTAATATAAGAAAATTATAACCGTCTGGAGGGTATGTAAATGTTATTTTTGCATTAACAATTCCTCTATCGGTACCGCAAATTCCAGTATATAGCGTTTTAACTAAGACCTTTCCCTTTCCTAGACTCTCTCTCATAGGAATATCTTTGACTTCTACTCCAGATTTTTTAGGTGTAACAACTATTGCTTTCATACACCTCTTTAGGTCTTCGAAGTAAAAATTTTTTATGCAAAAATTCTAAAAGAATGTTATGAAAAGACTGACAAATTCAAAAACTTACTTAATACCACCACTTATTCTGATTTTGGCATTCGTAAATCCCTATGTTGAAGAAGTTATGTTCAATAATGAGGAAGTTTTTATGGCATCACATTACGCTTTAGCTATTTCAGGCGGTTTAATTGGTTACTATTACTTTTCTGGAAGAAATTATTTTGCTTATCTAGGCTCATTACTTATCATAATTTGGCATTTACCAGAACTTTTTACTTTAGGAGGTGGTATATTAACTTTTAGAATTCTAGATGAAATAAGTCTATTTGCTGGTGGTTTTCTTATTGGATTAGCAGTAAGGAATATGAGGTTGATAGAAAAAATCTTACTATTTGTTTTATGGATGCTTAGTGATACCACACTTGCAGTAGTTTTAGTAATCCAATATCCTTTCTATACTTCTCCACCCTTATCTTATTCGCCATATCCTTCAACTCAAGAGCCACTCACTGGTTATGTTATGATTATAGCAATGACAGCAATCCTTGGTTTCCTCTTGTTTAAGGCATTTAAAAACCTTCATATTTTTGGTTAAAACGTATTAACCTCTAATAATATGAAAGTTTAAGATGAAAGCATACGATATCCTAGCATATTTACTAGAACATTTAGAGCCAAACTCTGTAACTGCATTAGTTACAAACGATGGTATACCGTTAATGTTGTCTAAAGACAGTGAGTACGAGATAAGTGTTTATATTTGTAAAGATGAGAACGTTAAGAAGTTCCATAAGGAATTTGATAAACCTACACTTCATAGGGCAGTTATTGAATTACTTGAAGAAATATCCTCTTATCTAGGAAAAGAGATTACAGAACTTAATATTTCAAACAGTGTAAAGTTTGAAGATTGTGTGCCTAAGAAACAAGAAGTAAAAAGAGAAAAACCACAAAAAAAGAGAGTGGTAGAGACAAGAAATTTACTCGAGGAAATGAGAAAGTTGCCTCCTGCATATAATATTATACCTCTTTTTACTGACAACGGAAAGCTTATAGCTATAGTGCTAGAAAATCTATCACTTATTTTAACAGATAAAATAGTTAAAAATATATCTAGAGTTTCTGATGGAAATATTTCACCAGTTAATGTTGACCCAGTTACGATAATTTACGTTTTATCAACACTAAAATTTGATCTACAAAAGGGTAATCCATTTTCCTCATATGAAAAATACACGTTCTTTACAGCTTTATATCAAGATTTAGGTGAAATAGGAGAAGAAGGTGAATTTCAGAATAGAAAAATGATAAAAAAACAAGGAAAGTTCTTCTCAGTAACGCCCAAGGGTATATTGAAACCTATTCCTTTAGAATTTTTAGATGTATCTAGAGAGAAAAAGAACACACTAAATGTAGGTTACTTTATTCATGATGGGGAAAAATTTGTTAAGCTGAATTCCTTTGACCTCTTTGAATACCACGAAAAGAACATATTTACAATAAATGCGTACCTATTCTCCTCATTCATAGTAACCCAAAAGGATTTCAAAGTGGAATATCAAAACTTCGATAAATTGATCAGTAATTTTGTCAATAGTGTTATTTCAAAAGGGATTGGTGCTAAATACGTCAAGGATGTGTTTGAGCTAGAGAGAATACTTTATGACATTCAATACGTTAGAGCTGTGGCGGGTAATGAAATATCAATAGTCGATCCTATATCTTTATGGTATTATAGAAATAAAGGGGAAGATGTTAGACTCTGCGACTCTTGTGAACTAAAGGATAAAGTAGAATTATGGAATCGAATTATTAAAGGTTTTTACAGAGAATTTTTATTATGAAAATAAAGTTAAACAAATTTTTAACTTAATTGTTAATTATAATTACAAAGTTTAAAAATTTCTCGTTGAATTATCTATCATGATAAGTCTCCTTTCCATTGTAGTTCTAACGTATATAGTATTAATGATGGGAATAAACTTTGCAATTCTAGGTTATATTTTGAGAAAAGAATACTTAAATAGAAGAGCAGTATTGTTTTTACTTTCAATCATTTTGTATATGGGTGTCGAAAGTATCTCTTTAGGTTATATTATTTTCTATCACGGAAGTCCTTTCATAGAGCCTGTTGTACTTCTGTTAGCTTCAGTTCCAATTATTATGTCGGCTATAATAAAAAGTGAAGTAATCAGGGTAAGGAGTAATAAACTTTCAGCATTCTTACTCGCATTTTCCATAGTATTTGATGAAATTGCTATGGGTTATCTCTATGCATCAGCTTTTGGTCCTCACATGTTTAATCCGTTTATTGACGCTGTAAGTAATATAGCCTTTGGAATAATGATGTTAGCTGACGGAGTTTTCTTCTTATTAATATCACGTGTGAAAAGTATAATTGAATTTTCATTAACTACATTTGCAATATCAATGGCATTCTTACCGTCTATATTTATAGAAAGTGGTAAACTTACTGAACTTGTTGTCTCGTTTATATCTACGATAATAATGATCATAAATATTGTAACGCTTTATTTAATTGAAATTAGGAGAGTTACACTACAAGGACAACTTTTTTCGATAACCTTAGCGTTTTTTGACTTTCTAATGATGTTAGGATTAACTACTT
Source organism: Sulfurisphaera tokodaii str. 7 (assembly GCF_000011205.1). NCBI lineage: Archaea > Thermoproteati > Thermoproteota > Thermoprotei > Sulfolobales > Sulfolobaceae > Sulfurisphaera > Sulfurisphaera tokodaii. Next base: position 1,702,808 of record NC_003106.2, on the reverse strand, counting down.
TTGCCTCATTTAATGATATGTGGTTAATATCTTTGTCAATTGTTCTATCTATGATATGGTATTTTATTCTTATATTTTATGAAATTCCTTCTAGGAAAATTGAAATGAAGTTAAGATATCCCTTCATTTTTCTTGTTTTCGTAAATCTAGCAGAACTTACTATGGGATTTGGTGAAAGTGTCCTAGGATTTACTATAAGTAATTCACTATTTTCCAGTATGCAATCACATATGATGATGAAGCATGGAATGATTATGATGAGAAGTCCATTTACAAATCCGCTATGGTGGTTATTTCCAATTAACCCTATAGGTATGGGTTTAATGTTTATTCATACTAACATTAATATCATTCTGAAAGCAATATTTACTTCTTACATGTTTGTCATGGCAACTACAATGACGCCATTTTATGTTATAATGATGGGAGCTGAAATGAGCTATTTAGTTTATGAAAGATATAAGCATGCGAAAAACCTGGGAGTTAAGAGATGGGCTTTAGTTATACTTTTAGGAATCCCTATATTTGTAGTTTTAATACCATACTATACAAACTTTTACATTTTCGGAATGAGTGGTATGATATTTCCAGTAACACTCTTACCATTTATCATCTCTTTACTTGCAGTTGTGATAGCTTCAACATTGTTTGGTAGAAGGGCTTATTGTAATGCTGTTTGTATGTCAGCTCACATGTGGACTAACATATTTTATGATCAGTTTAAGCCAAAGAAGAGTAGTAAAGTATGGGAATATTTAAGATGGGTTTTCGTAATTCCTATAGTTATAGCTTTCTCTCTTTACATACTCATGGAAATTCATTTATGGACTCCACCTAAGATCGGGATGACAACTCTTGATCCCTTAAACTTTTACGGAATGTTCGTGTTGAATTATATATGGTGGATATTTTACTTTTTAACCCCAGTATTTGGTGCCTATAGCTGTGCTAGACAAGGATGGTGTGGTTTCGGAACATTTGCGGGAATATTTAACAAAGTATTTTTCAAAATAAAGGCAAATGAAGTTGAAACATGTAAGAGTTGTGAAGTAAAAGCTTGTGATTCTTCTTGTCCAGTAAAAATACCGATATCTCAAGATGTAATAACTAAGGGATATTCAAATAGGATAAGCTGTGTAGGTTGTGGAGACTGTGTTGAAGCTTGTCCATATAATAATTTAGAGATAATAGATATAACAAATTATTTGAGCAAAAAATCTCACATAGCTTCTTGAATAATTTGAAGAATTTGGTTTCCTTCTGTTTGAATGAAGGAGATTTGTGAAGGTATATTACCATTTTTTATATCTTGAAGAATCATTGCTGGAAGTTGAGTGTTATAGTTATAATCAGCAGCGTATTGGGCTAATAGCCCGGGCATACCATAGTTTACTTCCTGATCATAACCCATTATCATCCATGTACCATGTGGTCCGGTTATTATAATTGTGGAAACAATATGTGGAGGGTTTCCTAAATAAGCTATTCCCTCACTGTGTCCAGGGAAAGGTGTGTTTATCTGATATTGGTAAATTAAATTATAAACCCATGAGGGAGCTAACTTTTGTAGTTCATTTAATTCAAAACTAACTAAAGAACTGCCAGAGTAGGTTATAATTGTTCCATTTGGTAGCGAGGCTGAGGAATTTGAGGTATATATTCTGCCAAGTAGGTATATCGGGTAGAATTCTACACTAGAATTTGACTTAAATGAATTAAATATCAATCCTGGAACCTTGCCTGAAATTGTGGATGTTGGAGAGACAGGTATTTGTTCTATGTCTGAATAATTGGGTGTAGCGTTAACTATACCATAATGGCTTAGTGCTATATAAAGTCCCCAAGAGTCCGAAGCACCGAATGGACAGCCTACCCAACTAACTAGATATACTTCTACTTTTCCCGGTGGGGCATAATCTTGGTTAGATACTTTTGCAAATTGAAAGAAAGGTTCTTGTGCATTTACTACACTGTTTCCAGAACTCCCGGAATTCGGGTGTATCATTGGTAACATAAGAAATACTATTAAGACTACAACTAGTGCAATAAATGGTATATATAATAATTTACTTTCATTACTTTCCTTCTTCTTTCTTTTTGCCATCGTAATTAATAGTAGATTTAAAGTAATAACTTTTTTCCTAAAATCTCATTTGTTTATAAATAACTGTACTTTATAATACTTCAGTTACACTTATATTTACTAATAATTATTTTTACTAACAAACGGGTAGCTAAATTGAGAAGAAGAATTAGGCTACTAAGTATCAAGGGTGGTGTAGGAAAATCTATATTATCATTGCTAATAGCCAACTATCTGAAAGAGGCTGAAGTACCATTTATAGTGGAAGAACTAGATCCAATTGAAACAATAAGGGTTTTATCATCTAATACTTTACCTATCATTACTTACTTCTCTACAAGTGACTTTCTTTATAGAAGACTAAAAGTAAACGAAAATAAGCTGAAAAAACAATTAGAGAAATATCACTGGCTAATATCAATTTCTGATATGTTTACTGGAATAGATCCTAATAGTGAAATTATACAGTTTCAAAATTCTATTACCAATGTAAATCTAAACGTATTTCTTACAGATAAGACTACAATGCCTCGCACCATAGAATACGCATCTAAATGGAACTCACCTAGGATTTTAATAGTTAATTTTGCCGATGACCCTAAGAAAATTGAGGAAGAATTTATTGATTACGTTTACGGTGAGGGAATTTTTCATAAGGTTTATGGGATACCATTTTATAGTTCATTTTCAGAATTAGAAAATTCTCCAATAATTAGAAAAATTATAAAAGATTTGTTAGATATTTTGATTCAAATATAATTAAATTTTAATTATATTAATCTTAACTTAGAAAGATTTATTAATTAGTAAAACAATAGTTAATTTGATGTCACAAATTAACTTTAATAGAATACCTGGTTTAATTGCTGTATATAAAATTGATAACGATTCTGTTATTAAAATATATGGCAAAGATATTAATATTGATATTAATAAGTTAAAAAATATAATAATGGAAAATATGAGAATAGGTAAAGATGAAGCAAAGAAGTTAAAACTCATTGACCCTTTTCTAGGTTTTGCTATGGTCGTTGATGATATAGGCATAACATATCTGAGTGGTCTAATAGTTATAACTGAAGCAAAGAAAACAAATTGGGATTTTCTAATTAAAAGCTTATTAAAAGAGGTAGGTGTATATGAAAAAAGTTGAAGAAATTAAAGGTTATAAAGGTCATATAGCAATAAATGAAGAAGGAAAAGTAATACAAGCAAAAAACCTAGAAAATGAGGAAGAATGGGCAAACGTTCTGAAGTTTAACGTGGAAAAGGGTAATGAAGAGGCTAAGGAATTAGGATTTAATAGAATGAATGGGTTTGCAATGATCGGAAGTAATTACTCTCTAGCTTTTATGAAAGGCCTTGGAGTAGTTGTAGACACTAGGAAGGCTGATTGGCAAGAACTTTTCATTTACTATACTTACTCATGGAGCGTTCTGATAACTGGAATTGTTATTACAGCATTATCTATAATCCTATTTGGTTTAGCATTTACACCATATATGAGTTGGTTAGCACCAGAGCCAAGATTTTACTTGCCATCAATATTACTGATCGTGGGAATAGTTTTCTTGGCAGCGTCTAAATCTTCAATGGCATATAGACTATGATTTTTTCCAAGTTGAAAAGAATAAGCCATTAGCTTCCTCATAATAATCAAGGGAGTATTTTCTTTCTTCCATTTCTTTCTTTATTTTCCCCCTTATCATTATCATATCTACTACTAGTATTTTTCCATTATCTTTAAGTACTCTTAGGACCTCATTTAGAGTTTCTTTTAGCTTATCCCTCTTTAAATTGTAAAAATACATAACAGAGTATATAAAGTCAAAATATTTATCTGAGAACGGAATTTTATCTAAACCATCAAATAGTTTCACTTTAGCAGTATATTTTGAAATTAACCCTTCTACTTCTTTTTTATTAACATATTTCCAGTCATCTACACAATAAATTTCCTTGTTGTTTGTTATAGAGATGTAAATTGGAATTAAACAATTTCCGCATGCATAATCCAAAATTTTTCCTTGAATATCACCTAATATTCTACTTATCTTCTTAGCTATAAATATCTCCTCATCAACTGTGATACCCATTCTTAAAATTGGGCGAAAATCATTTTCGTTAATCATAATTCTATGTAGGAAAAGTAGTATATAATCATGAAGTTAATAGATTTCATAAAAGCTCAACTAAAAGAAGAAAAAATAGTATCTAATATAGTTAAAGTGATAGAAGGAATAGTTTTAATTGCTATAACAGTTATGATAGCTTATACGATTTATGAACTGATAACTACTATTTCACAAGGTTTTATAGTTGAAGTTATAGGACTGGTAGGTAATGCATTTTTATTAGTGGTACTTTTAGAAATATTCCAGAGCATCGCTGATTTCGGTAGAGGAAGAGGAAGGAGCGTAGTATATGTTATGGACGCTACTGTATCTTTTCTGCTTAGGGAAATTATAATAGAAATATTTAATGGTACGCCGCAGGCTACTATACTCTTAACTTATGCCGGTTTAATAATCGCAATAGCTGTTAGTAGATTTTTAATTTCTATGAGGAGAAAATAAAAGTTAACATTAACACGAAATGTCAAAAAAGATGAATGATGAGAAGAATTACTTTTTCGAAAGATAGGAATTTAAATTAAGTATGAATAAGCTTTTTCACTACTCTACAAATTAAATTTATTAATCTTTATGAATAGAATTTTGTTCTTAAATATTATTTCACTAGTTATATTTTCATAAATTAATAATCAACTATTTAGCTTTTTGATAAACTTTAATATTTACTTAACTAAGAAGATATATATTTTACAAAAATTAAACCCTGTAAATAAACTTAACCTTACTACTTAATTCATCACAAAACTCAAATCTTGTTCTAATACACATCCTAAAGGTTGAAGCAATATAATCTGCAACCTCTAGCCCAGCCCTCTCCTCTTTATTAAAGTTTAATCTCAATCTTACAGCATTTTCATTCTCAATTCCTAACGCAGCAGCTTCAGCTAATATGTTACAGCTTTTACTTATCCAATACTTTAACCCTTTTACATAAATGTTTAATAAAGACTTAGTGAGTGGTAAAACCCTAACTATGTCTGAAACATAATATTTTGCATATTCTCTACAAGTTTTGGGAGGCACTTTAAATAATACTATTCCATAGTTAACTGGGCTTAAAAGAATTTCTGTTAGGAATATACTTTTTATTTTTTCATTGTCATCAGAATAATGAAAGTTATGATCCTTCTTTCCTAGGACTTTCAGCGCGTTTCCTTTAATTCTTATCACTTCCTTTAAACTCCTTACCCAAACTACTCCTAAAACGAAGACTTCATTGTCATATGATTCATCAACAAAAATATAATAATTATTCACAAGGGAGAAGTTAATAAAATAGTAAAAAGCCTTTCACACCCCTCGGGCAAACCCGAAGAGTCCAGGCTTTACCTACTCTCATCTCCCTCGGGCAAACCCCGACAGATTGAGTAGGCTTTTTACAATATATTATATAAAAAATGTAATATATAAGAGTTGTTACTATCAGGGTTTTATGAGTTCTGAAATGATAAAACTTATTTAGCCTGAGGAGTAGGTCAAGGTGTTAAGATTAAACGCTTTATCTCAGTGCTTGAAATTCCCGTTAAGGTTATTGTTGATTGTGCTGTATTTGTGGATTTTATAAACAAAAAGAAGTTCACTAAGTGAGGAAGGATAATATGAGGGATTTGTGTTCTACTGAGAGACAAATAGTCATTCATGGTATTATTAAGGTATTGAAGCAAAGTTCAACCTTATCTAGTAATCTAAAGGTACTACTAACTCTGATGAACATAAAGGGATTAAAATAGGAAAGGATTTGATAAGCAGACTACATAAGGTTATTTAAGAGGATTAAAAGTGATTAAAAATAACTAAAAATTGCGCAAATATATCACAGACAAAAACTTTTACTTCATCTCAATTAGCTGCAACACTGACTTCACAGCCTTACTATTAAACCAGAAGTCTTTAATTATCTCATGGTTTTTATCAATGAAATCCTTTAGTTCTTCATGGTCTTCTTTTACCTTCACCAGAATTTCCTCGAAGGACTTAGTCCTATCCTTAGCATATTCTGTGACTAACTCCGAAAATACAGCGGAAAACTTTCTTTGATCTTTAATTATCTTTTTACCTTTCATTTCATCAACTAGCTGTTCAATAAACGGCTTATATTTAAATGCTAACATGTTAAAATTTTTGGCCTTCCTATAGGGAAGAGAATCGCCGTAAATTTTTACGACAACCCCCTCCTTACTCTTTAACCATGATAAAACTTTCATTGAGTCTATATCTTTTAAGCTCTTAATCTCAATAAACTCTACTGAATGTGGATATGAAAGCTCTGTAGGCAGTAAATAATGATCGCGTTTAAGTACGTCAAAAACTGAAAAGTTAAGAGATTCTTTCTCTATTTTAAAAGGAGAATATTCCTTACCGAATATCTCCATCTTTACTACTACTCCCTCTTCCTTAGCCCTATTTAATAGCTCAAAAAAGTCTTCGCGGAATTTTACAAATACTCCAAAGAGTAAGGCTATATCTTGTTTATTTATTCCGGAACCGCTCTTATGACTTAAGTGGACCTTATCGTTAACCTTCATTACGATCTGAGTTCCATCATGTTTAGGCTCAATAAATACTCTGTACTTCAACATATCCTCGTTTATTATCTCATTTAGAGAAGATATATTCTCGACGTTATATTCGTACTCACTCCTACGGAGATCTTCCCTATAATCTTTAAATAATGAAATGAATTCTTTATAATCTTCCTCACTAGGACTAAGGTAAAGCCTCTGTCTACAGAATAGAAATATATCGTGTTTTATATTTTCATCAAACAAGTTCATTAACAATTTGTACGCCTTTAAAGCAATAAGTGTTAAATGAAAATATTCGTATGTGATTCATTAATAAAAGTTACTTTATAACGTAGAAAAATGATTAATTTATTTCCTCTTAAAGTGAGAAATTACCTAAAGAATTTTTGGGAATAATTCTATCTTAGCAGACAATTTTAATCATCAGATAGAGTGCTAATCTACTTCTATCCATTTAGAAAAGAAATATAAGAAGACAAATATGATGAACAATTTTAAATAATAGCTTCTCATATAGTTAGAATAATGAAAAGAGTAATAATTATCTTTATATTTCTTCTTTTAATTTCTATCTTTCCTACATTTTTATTATCTTACTCTAATACAGAAGGACAATATGTTATCGCAAGTATATTTATTCCACCTAAAGATATTAGCCAAATATATTCATTAGCGTATGAAGTTTCCAATCCTAATTCTCCTTTATATCATCATTTTCTAAATTCATCAGAAATAATGAAATTTATGAATATACAAGAATATGAAGCTATGTTATCTTTTCTTAAATCACATGGTATTAAAATAATTTCTACTTCTTTAGATTCAATAATTGTAGTCAATGTAAGTATTCTTCAACTTGAGGAGTTTCTAAACACTACTATTTTCTTTAATAAATTCCAAAACTACACTTACTACTCTGGGATTGGTTATCTCAACGGCAACGTAATAGTAGCAAGTAATTTTACCACATTATTTTTGAAATCACCTGACGATTTAGTTACACCTTCTCTTATTAATCAAATCGAGAAAAAAGCCATAACTTTGAACTTTACCTACGCTGATGAATCTTATCCAGTAACTTGGTTACTTAAGGCATATAATGCAACTGTACTTAATACGACTGGAGAAGGTTATACGATAGGAATCCTAGATTTTTATGGAGATCCTACTATAGTGCAACAATTAGCTTATTTCGATAAAATATACAATTTACCTTCTCCGTCATCTTTTGAGATTAAATATATTGGACCTTCTTGTCCGTTTGGAGGTTTACTTTCAGGCTGGAATTTGGAAATAAGTCTTGATGTCGAAGTTTCACACGCTATGGCGCCTAAGGCTAGTATTATACTCTATGTCGCAAATCCAAATTTACCATTACCAGCAGTTTTAGCTAAAATTGTCCAAGAGGATAAAGTAAACGTATTATCTCAGAGCTGGGGTATCCCAGAATCAGAAATAGTTGATAACCCAGCAAATCTTATGACAGTTTATGAAATGAATTTATATTATGCTTTAGGATCACTAGAGGGAATAACCTTTCTAGCAAGTACCGGTGATGTAGGTGGTAGCGGTTATAGTACTTCCCCTATAGGTTCTGTTACTTTTCCATCAACTTCACCATTTGTTACTGCTATAGGTGGTACCACAACATATATTACATTAAATGGCAGTGCTTATCAAACTGCTTGGTCAAATTACGGTTTCATACCATATTTCACCAACTACGGTGGTTCAACTGGAGGTATTAGTGTTTTATTTGTAAAACCATGGTATCAGTTCTATATCCCAACACCTAATACTTATCCTTATGGAAGAATGGTACCAGATATTTCCTTAAACGCTAACCTTTTCCCAGGGATTCAAGTAGTCTTTCCCGGTAATATAACTTATTTAATAGGAGGTACAAGTGAAGCTTCACCACTTTTTGCTGGTTTATTAACACTAGTTATGCAGAAAGATAACATGACTTTTGGTCTCATTAACCCACTGCTCTATTATTTAGGAGAGAAATATTATAATGAGGCTTATTTCCCTATTACATTTGGTTACAATATTCCTTGGGTTGCAAAATACGGATATAATCTTGTTACGGGACTCGGTGCACCAAACATCGGAGAAATCGCCCATTTAGTTAAGCTGATTAAATCTTCTTCCCAGCCAGAAATAACTATTTCTCTTTACAACGGTACAAATTACACCTATTACTTTCTACCAGACCAAGAAATAGAAATAATTGTTAACGCTACTGAGAACGGAAAAGAATTAACCAGCGGTTCATTTAATGCTTATGTATACTCATTAAGCGGTGAAGTAGCAGATATCAAACTTCATTTTAACGGCAGTAGATGGATAGGTTATTATTACCCTACTGTTGAAGGCCCAATAGAAGTTATAGTTAATAATGAGAGTGGGACTAACGCCTTTGTAGGTTATATACTAACCATCAAGGGAAATTTAAATGTTATTTACCCAGAAATTAGAGGAGAAGTGTATAACTTATACGATGAGCGTGTTAATGTGACCTATGTAAATGTAACGATATATGCATACCAGCCTCTAAATAACTCTTATGTAAAAATCACAAATATTATAATGAATTCTAGTAAAGGAGAATACATAGCATATTTAGGTAGAAATATTACAGCTGGTCCAATATTAATTGTTGGGAATAATGTTTATGGTTATATACCAACTTTCGCAGGTAGTTCTCTTCTGTTAAATACACTAATAATTCCCCCACTTGTAGTAGAGCCTGGTGTTGTAACGCCCGGTAGTTCACTCTTTATAGAACCTTCTAACATGCCATTCGGTAACACTAACATTTCAGCTGTACTGTATAGTAATGACGGAAAAGTACTATCTGTTGCAAACTTATCTTGGGTTTTAGTGCCATTTGAAGGACTATTAGCTTATACTTATATTGGTTACTTAAAAATTCCCTATAACATAACTCCTGGACTTTATACTATAATTCTTAATCAATATTCTACGTTAGGTAACAGTAGTGTGCTAGAAGGAAGATATTATTCGCAAATATACGTTATACCTCAAAATCTTTCAATTAGTGTAAAACTTGAAGGAATTTTAGCTGAAGGAAATAACGTAAAAATTTTAGCCAATATTACCTATCCTGATGGTACTGAAGTTAAATACGGAATGTTCTCAGCAACTGTTTATCCGTTACAGCTTCAGAGTAACTACGAAGATTACACTGAAAGTTTTGAGATACCATTATGGTTCAATGGAACTTTATGGATAGGTAATTTTACATTACCGTCAACTTATACTCAAGGTAATTTAACTTACCTATCGGGAAATTATTTTGGTCCTTTCTCGATCTTTATCTCAGGAATTTCAGCAAATGGATATCCTACAACTAATAACCTTAATGCACAAAAACCGTTTATAGTTCAGCCCTATACGCTGATAGCAAACACATCAGTAACTTTTGCTCAAACATTTTACGTTTACTTTTATCATGATAATATTTCAATGATAGGAAAACTATTTAATGATATACTAGAAAATGATATAATATATAACAGTAACCTGGAAATTATGGACTCTCAAATAAATGGAACTTTAGTAATAAGAAACTCTAATGTAACACTTGACGGTGTTGTAGGCGACAAAATAATAGTTATAAATTCGACTATAAATGTGATTAATTCTAAAATCACGAATATAACGTTATTATCAAACTCTAGGATAACTAACGAAACTTCATTAATTAAATATCTTTCCATACCTTTACCTTCAGTCTTACTCAGTGGAAACGAAGTAATAGTTCATGGTAAAGATATTAAAAATGTCGAGGTTTTCGTAAACGGAAAGTTAGTATATAACGGTACATCTACTCAAGTTACACTTCCTCTATCTAATGGATACAATGAAATTCATGTGATAGTAGTTCAGAATGATGGAGAAATTGTAAGTGAAAACTTTGAGGCTTATATACAGTCTAATAGTATTTTAACAATATCTTTAGTACTATCAATTATAGCTATTCTTCTTGTCATTGTTGTTCTGTTAATAATGTATCGCCAGAGAAGAACTTAAAGTACGGTATTAAATGCGCTTTCAGTACGTGATCAGGGAAGTTAAAATCTGGTTTTAGTTCTTTTACGTCTTTCCCTAGTAATTTTTGGACGACCTTAGGTTTGTAAATTGTATTCATGTTGAAAACTATGTTTGAAGCTTCAATTCTCTCTGTAACAAAAATTTCAATCTCCCAGTAAAACGTTTCATCTTCACTGTTACCCTGGTATTTTACTCCATTTGGTATAATATTGGGGCCTTCAGCATAACCTAAGAATGTTTTTATGCCAGTATCTGGAGTTCCAAAAATATACATTACTCTAAATTTTTTGGGAAATTTATTTATTTTATCTAAAGTAGTGAAAACCTTATTTTCCTCATCAAACACTTGAAGAATGTTAATATGAGATATTATACCAAATAATCTGAATGGATCAGTTATAATTTTCATTATTTCTCTCTTTTCGGCCTTTACTAAAATTGAGTTATTCACACCATTTTAACTGAATCACTTATTTATATTTTTAAATATATACTTGTTTTTTTATTTTATATACGAGCAAGTAAATTTGATATTTTATAGCACTTATTCATAAAAAATCTTTACAGTTATGCATTAACGTTAAAGTAATAAAGACTATTAATCTTGATTTTCTTCACTTACAGACTCTAAATAAGCAACTATGGCATGTTAGCCTTTTCATACTTTAATCCCTCGTAATAAGAAGTATAGTTTAATATAAAACCCTCTATAGGTATTCCCCAACCAGTAGAATAAACAAAGTAACTAAAATAAACTTGAGCATTACCATGCGAAATAAACATATTTACGACAGGATTTAGTAGATATATTTCTGTTAGGTTAGTACTCCTTAAATTAGAAAAGTAATATGTAGTAACACCAATAGTGTTACTCCCAATAAAAACATTCTTTGTAGCATTAACTTTACCTTCTTCTTCATATGCATAACCATATGGAAGACTTTTTAAGGTTTTAACAAATTCTCCAAAATAAGTGTAAAATAATTTCACACTACCATTGCCAATAGGTAAATAATAAACATATTTACCAGAAGAATTACTGAAAACAATACGAGTTAAACCACTACTACTTTCAACACTAATTCCAAATCTGGATAAAGACAAAATCTCTAAGACACTTAAATTACATATCGGTATATTGAGACCGTGTACTGTCTGATATAACGTATAAGTAACTATTGCTATTGTAGCGTTATAGTAAGTATAAATTATAGGATTAGATAAAGTGGAAAGATAAGTTTTATCTAATGAAACAGAGGGGCTATCACGTACATGAGTTGAATAGGAGATTCCTATATATGAACCTATATAATAGTTACTTGCTCCAAACCAACTTACATTACCGACAAACTTGGTGCAAAAATACATCGCTGTATAATTATTCTTGTTTTTCACGTTATTGCTTAATGTTATTCAGCTTAATGGTACAGAGAAGTTGTAGAAACATAAGATATTCGTCACAGGAGTGTAAACAGTTGAGGATAGATGTATTTGTGGTTCATTATATTCTTCTTCAATGATGTTTATTGTGTAAGGGTATTTTGTTACATTGCTTGTGTTTGTTACTTGTGTAGTGATTTGCTCAACCGTTACATTGTTTGTTTTTATTATTTTTGGTATTATGTTAATTATTGCAACAATTTGTATTGGATTATTGTTTATAATCCAGTCTGGATTATACTCTACTTCTTCTGCTTCAGTGAATGCTTTTCCTCCTTCTATATATGTTGCTATGATGAGGATTGATGTGTTTATTACATTATGTTTTTCCCATGATTTAACATAGTTTGTTAGTGCTGAAAATGGTATTTCTAATGTCTCCCCATAATACTCTTTATAAAATTTCACGTTATTCGGTTGATTAATATAAACAGAGATTATAGTGTTTGCTAATCCACCATTTACATAAGTTTTTACTACAAAAGACGGGTCAAGAACATTCTTAAAATATTCTATTACACCTGCAGAAGTTGTTTGATACCCTATTAGCACTGGTGTAAACAAATAAAGAATTGCAAATGCTGTAGTTAATATAACGATCGTAGCTATAAGTACTGAGAGAATTCTAATAGAATTTTCCTTTAGTACATCCTTAATATTCATAATAGTATGATTTAGACTACTATTTTATAAATTTTATCGTATAAAACACTGTATTGTATTTCTCTATTTAGAATTTTGATAAGTAATACCCTTATACCTATGTAACAACATATAATCAATTATTTCTTCATATAATTATACTGAGTAAGATAATATTACAATTTACAAAGGATATTGGATCAGTCTTACTATGTTTTTACAATATTCCATAAAAACTTTTTATTTCGGTATACTAAGTATACATATGGCTTATACCACAATAAAGGTTACTGATGAAGTAAAAAGGAAGCTAATTAAGTTAGCTGGAGAGATTCAAGCTAAGAAAGGTGAAGAGATCAGTCTAAATGACGTAATCGAGCTCCTAATAGACTTTTATGAAAATAAAAGAAAGATTAAAAAGGGATTAAAAATGAACGACTTTGATGGGTTAATTATAGAAATGGATACGGATTCCTCAGAAAAGGTAGATGAGGTAGTTTATGGAAAAAGTACTTCTTGATACTTCGTATTTTATAGCATACTTAAATAAGAATGATAAGTACCATAGCGAAGCTTTGTCACTTTCTAAAAAGATTGCGGAGTTTGAATCTGTTATCACAGATTATATACTTGATGAATTATTAACTTTCCTAATATATCGCATAAATAAAAATTATGCAATAAATATTGCTAAAACAATCCTAAATAAAATAGATAATGAGGAGCTTACATTATATATGATAGGCATTGAAACCCTTAATGGAGCTTTAAATTACCTTGCCAGATATGATAAAAAGCTTAGCTTTACTGATTGTACAACTTTATCCTCAATGGATAAGTTAAGGACACAATTTATAGTAAGCTTTAATAGCGACTTCGATGACATAACCTTAATTGAGTTTAAGAAGCCCGTAATCAACATAAGGTACTTATAAGTTAGAAATTTATCCTTTCTAACTTTTGAGATATCCCTTAGAAAGTCGATAAGTATATCACTATTTAAGCATTTACACTCTATCTATTCCGCATCTTCTTAAGATCTTCAAGCAATCTGCTAATCTCATAATCACTCATATCTCCCCAAATACCAGCATAATCCATAATATTTCTCCTATTACCCTTCACTAATCTTATAATAACATCAGAAAAACTCTTTCCCTCTTCTCACTCAATAATAACCATATGCTTTTTCAGAAATCATAATACTCTTAAGCCATGTTTAAACTTATGTTTAAATGTACTATTATTAAACCTTTAAAGAGTATACTAGTAGTAGTTTAAGGAAATTCCCTTACCATAAAAAATTATAATGCTTGTTCATAAACTAATAAATACTTTGAATTTACTTCCTTACTTTATTTCGTTAATCACAAGGAATTTTCAGTTAATAAGACAATATATCTTACATTTATTTAACGTAACGTAAAAACGTAACGATTCTCCTATAAGTGCTATACTAGAAATACAATATTTTACTGTAATGACATAGAATTGTCCCTTTTCCGATAACTAATTTTAAGTATTCACTCAGAAAAGGCAAAAAATTTTATATAGCTAAATATAGAATCTTATATGCTTCTCGCGGTCGACATAGGTGGTACATTTACAGATATAATAGGAGTGAAAGATGACGGAGAAATTGTTTTCTACAAAGGTTTATCAACACCAAAAAATCCAGAAAATGGAGTGAAAGAAGGTATTCAAAAATTAGGAATAAGTGTGGACACACTGATACATGCTACAACGATTGCAACAAACTCTCTTCTTGGACAAGTCAATTTAGAGTTACCTAAAACAGCATTAATCACTACTAAGGGTTTTTCTGACATAATTGAGATTGGAAGACAAAACAGACCTGAACTCTATAATTTGTTCTTTCAAAAACCTAAACCATTGGTTCCTAAGGAGTTGAGATTTGAAGTTGACGAAAGGATTAATTCAAGAGGCGAAGTTTTAAAGCCACTCAATACTAAGGAGATAGAAGAAATAGCAAAAAGGATCAATGTTGAGGCAGTTGCAGTAGTATTTTTGCATTCTTACTTAAATCCCACACACGAGAAGGTTGCTAAAGAAATACTTTCAAGATATGTAAAGTATGTTTCAGCATCTTATGAGGTTTCCCCAGAACAAAGAGAGTATGAAAGAACAACAACGACAGTAATTAATGTAATGTTAAAGCCTCTTATAAGTAAGTACATAGAATCTTTGTCGAAGGAAATAAAACCTAAGGAATTCTTTATAATGGCAAGTTCTGGTGGATTAATTGATGCTGATGAGGCTATTGAGAGACCAGTACAATTAATCGAATCTGGACCAGCGGCTGGAGTTGTTGGGGTTAAATACTTTGCTGACGAGATGGGGATAAAAAATGCCATAAGTTTTGATATGGGTGGAACTACAGCTAAAGCTGGTTCAATTGTTAATGGTGAAATTGAGATAACTAGTGAATATGAGGTTGGTGGCAGGACTCATCACGGTAGAATAATAAAAGGCTCCGGCTATCCAGTTAGGTTTCCTTTCATTGATTTGGCTGAAGTTTCTGCCGGTGGTGGAACAGTAATTTGGTTAGATGAGGCTGGGGGACTAAATGTTGGTCCTTTAAGTGCTGGTGCTGATCCGGGTCCTATGTGCTATAATAAGGGTGGTAATTTGCCAACGTTAACTGACGCAAATCTCGTTTTAGGAAGAATTGGAGAGGAGTTATTAAGCGGTGATATGAAACTGAATAAGGAACTGGCAATAAAAGGACTTGAAAAGTTAGGTGATCCTATACAAATTGCAAAGGAAGCAATAAGGCTAGCTACTTTAGAAATGGCTAGGGCAATAAGGTTGGTAACAGTCGAAAGGGGTTTAGACCCTTCAGAATTCGCACTTTTCTCTTTTGGCGGTGCTGGACCGCAGTTTGCATTAGGCATAGCTGAAGAGCTTGGTATTAAGAGGGTTTTAGTTCCAGTCTATCCCGGATTGTTTAGTGCCCTATCTATGTTATTAGCTGATATTAAGATAGAAATTAGAAGGGCTTATCCCAAGGACGTTAACTTAGAATTCAGAGAACTGGAAGAGGAATTGAGAAGGAAAATGTCCAGTATTGACTACTTTTTAAGGTATGCTGATGTTAGATATAAGGGTCAAGGATGGGAATTAACTGTACCCGCTGATGGTGATATAAGAAGAAATTTTGAGGAGAGGCATAGAACTGCGTACGGTTTTACTTTACCCTATGATATCGAGATTGTGAATATAAGAGTGTTTGCTGTTAAGAGGATTAAGAAGCCTAAGATAACGTTAAAGATCTCAGATAACGTTAAAGTAAAGGCGAGGAAAGTTTACTTTGATGATTGGGTTAATGCTAAAGTCTTCATCAGAGAGACTTTGCCAATAGGCTTTAGAGATAGAGGTCCGGCAATCATAGAAGAATACAGTGCAACAACATTAATTCCAGATGGTTGGAGTTTTACTATTCTCCCTAATTATTTCATAGAATTAACGAGGGAGTAAAAATGGTTAGTTGGGAAGTTATAAATAAAGCTACAATATTCATTGCAGAAGAAATGGGAGTTATGTTAAAGAAATCTGCCTTATCACCAAATATAAGGGAAAGAATGGATCATAGTTGTGCAATAGTAGATAGAGAAGGTAGAATTGTTGCTCAGGCTGAACATATTCCAGTTCATTTGGGTTCTTTTAAAATTGCGGTTAAAAACGTACTGAAGTTTGCTGAGGAATTAAAAGAAGGGGAAAGCCTAATATTCAACGACCCCTACATATCTGGGACTCATTTGAATGACGTTGGTATATTAACTCCAATTTATTATGAATCAGAACTAATGGGTTATGTTATAAATAAGGCTCACCATGTTGATGTAGGTGGTCCATTACCTGGTAGTATAAATCCAAATGCCAAAACCTTATATGAGGAGGGTATCGTAATTCCTCCCATGAAGTTAACGGATGAAGTAATTAAGTTTGTAAAGGAGAACTTTAAAGTTCCAGAGGTTTCTATTGGCGATTTAAATGCTCAAGTTTCAGCTAATAAGACTGGAGTAACTAGGATAAAGCAACTCATTGAAAAATACGGTAAGAAGGAAGTTCTTGAAGGTTGGGATAAGAGCATAAACCACACTAGGAATCTTATTCTCCAGCATAGCTGGAAAGAAGGTGTTTATGAGGCTGAGGACTATTTGGAGTTTAATGATAATCTGCTGAATATAACTTTACATTTACATATTAAGAAAGACAAAATTATTGCCGATTTTACTGGTACTCATAGGCAAATAGATGGTCCATTGAATGCTGTTTTAGGGGTTACTTATTCCGCAGTTTCTTTTGCAATTAGATCAGCCTTAAATAAGGACATACCTACTAATGATGGCTTTTATTCTTTCATAGAAGTTATTGCTGAAGAAGGTTCTTTAGTAAATCCTAAAAAGCCTGCTGCCGTTGGTGGTGGTAATGTTGAAACTTCACAAAGAATTGCTGATGTTACTTTTTTAGCCCTATCCCGTTTTCTATCTTATATTCCAGCAGCTAGTTCTGGGACTATGATGAACGTTATGATGGGTGGTATTTATCAAGGTAAATATTGGTCTTATTACGAGACAATAGCTGGTGGCAGTGGTGCTAGGCCTAATTCTGATGGAGTATCGGCTGTTCACACAAATATGACTAATACTTTAAATACTCCAATTGAGATTGCAGAAATGAACTATCCCATTCTCTTTACCTCATATAGGATAAGGGCTGGAAGTGGTGGTAAGGGAGTTCATAAAGGTGGTGACGGTATAATTAGGAGTTTTAAAGTTCTTTCTCCCACGAGGCTTTCTATTTTAGCTGATAGGTTCAAGACCTCTCCATGGGGTTTAAATGGTGGTGAAAATGGTAAGCCTGGAAGAGTTTATATAATAAAGAAGGGAGAGAGAATGGAAATGCCTAGTAAATTTACGATAGATTTGCATGAAGGAGATGAGGTGATTATTGAAACTCCAGGCGGTGGTGGTTATTCAAGGTCTTAGAGCAAGGATAATACTGTTAATTATTGACATTACAAGAAGGGAACCTATATAAGCCGTTATGCCAGAGATTAAGTTACTATAGATTTTTTCACTAAAAGAGAATTTATGTGATAAAATATTTACAATTAATAAGGCTACAATGATTGGTAGTATAAACACGTTAAATGGCGTAAACCAAAGCCTAACTGGTCCATCTAAGAAAAAGTAAAAATCTAAACTCATAAAGAGGAATATACTAGTAAGCCCACTTAATAAACCCAGTAAAATAACATACTTTGTCTTCATATTACTTTGCCTATTCTCTTTCAAGTATATAATATTTTTGGTAAGAGTATTACCAAGTTTACGTTTAAATATTCAGTGCCTGCGTATTTCTTCACCGTTAAGTGTGGCGGGCTTTCATCATTTCTTTCAAATTATTTAATACTTCAGAAATAGTTTTAAATGGTAATCTTCCATAAGGATATAAGTTAATATTAACTCCCGCTATTTCTGAAGCTTCTTTTACTACACTATAGTGATGTTTTGGCAATATCCCTATAATGTGAGTATGCATATTTCTAACATTTATAAGAACTTTTGCTAATAATTCAACAAATTCCACTCTTTCCTCCTTAGTCATCATCGATGGTGGATAATCGTAAGAGTTAAACGGGTAACAGTCCTCATATTCTCTTGGCACTAACAACATAGGTTCTGATACAGAATAAAACTGCACTTTTTCCTCGAATCCTCTCATTATAGCATAAGCTAACTTATGTGTTCTTGATAAGTGATATGGCTTTATAGAGGTACAAGGAAGAAGAACAGCGTAAGGTTTTATAGATTTCCATTCATTAAGAAGAATTTCGTACCATTTTCTAACTACTGGATGCTTAAAAGGATCTTCTCCTTCTCTTTTAATTATCCTTTCTCCGTAGAGAGGAGGACATTGCATATTAAAAAATACGCTGGGATATTTAATAATCTCTTTTTAGTAATACCTATAAACCTGGTATGACCAAAATATTCTCATGGAGATTTTTCTTGGAGTACAAGATTTGAAGGTCCCAGCTTGGGAATTTCATACGCCAGTTATGATTAACCAGCTTAGATGGGATAGTGTATCCTGGAATAATAAAACATGGGTAGATAGTGGTGGTTATCAGATAATGAAAAAAGGAATTCCGTTAAGTCCAGAGATGATAGAAAAGAAATATAAGACTTTATCTGCTGATGCATATATTAATCTTGATATTCCATCATTTCCTTGCGGAAGAGTCGATGAGAGAAACTTCAAACACTTTGAATATCTTTACGAGAAAGAGATAAACGTGATTCCAGTTGTTCACGGATATAATGTTGAAGATATTGATAAGGCTATTGACTTTTACTCACAATATGTGGACGTAATAGCATTTGGTGGTATAGTTCCGCCATCTTTAAAGGGAGGGAGAAAAATAGTAATATACTTATATCATTATGTTAGAAAATCTGTTAAGAAGATCCACGTTTTAGGTGCTGGTTCGCCTTACATGAGGAAAATTTTCTTTAATGCTGACAGTGTTGATACAGCAACTTACAGAGTAAAGGGTGCTAACGGTTTAGTCATTATACCGGGAAAAGGAGAAAGATATGTGGGAGAAAGGAAAATAACTTGGAATGCTAAAAGAGCTACTGAGGAAGAAATCGATAATTTATTGTCTTTCTTAGAAAAAACTGGATATCCTTATGATGTAGATCTAAGAGACTGGGTTAATAGATCAATGATCAATGCATGGGTAATGTTACACTCTGATTACGAGAAAGAAACATGGGAAATTAGACTTTCTAAAGAAGTAGATAAAATGCACAGAGAAGAAATTGGTGAAAAGATAGGTGAAATTTGTAATTTCCTTAAACTAAATGTGGAATAGAAGTTACACTGTAACGCATTTTATAAATTAGCAAAAATAAATTAATTTCAGTCCATATTTAGCATTTGATTTTGATAATGAAATTTAACGAGTATTTGAGAAAATTACTTATTTAGCATCAAGTCCAGCTTTTTTGTGGTATTGAAATCGTTATTTAGTTTAATGGCAATTACTTTATGAACTTAGGTTTGGTAAAGGCGGAAGCATACAGATGATTCTTGTAATTATAAAGAGTATTTGGAAAGTGTACTTGAATCAGAAGGAAATAGTTTAAAAAGGATAATTTCTAGTATTACTTATGGAAGATTGCAAAGAATTACTATATCATGACCCCTTAAAGTTACAAGAGAAGAGTGATTGTTTTCTCTCTGAAGATCATTATTACAGAGGTAAAATAGCATTATCTTACTATAAGGATTCTCAACGAATAGGCGAATATGTAATTTTCCCCATGAAATTTTCTAGGAATTTCTTTGTAATGGGGGTTGACGATACTACTGGGAAAATATTTGTAAGATTAATAAATGGTGACCCAAGTATTGTACTCGATAAGGGGATAAGAGAAGATAGGAAAATTCAAAAGTTAAAGAACTTCATGGGCTTTACTCATCATAAATGGGAAGTAATTAGCCTAAAGAAAGGTCAAATAATAAGGATTCAAGGAGATTTTGCAGTAAGAATAATTAAGACTTTTCATTCTTTGGATAGATTACTTAATTATCTCTCCTTTTTTCCAGGGATTGGCGTTAATGATATACGTAGTAATCTTTGGGAAGAATTTATAAGAAAATACTTGTCCGAGGATGAAGAGTTAGGTAAAATAGAAAGGCTACTAAATGTATTAGATGAGATAAGAAGGATAAGGAGAATAAACTATATGATAGGAATTAAGGAAAGGGAAATAGCAAAGGTTGAGGAAGAGGTTAAACAAAAAATTAGGGAGTTACTAGGTGTAAAAAGAATACCAGAAAGAAATAGAATATATTTCATGAAAATAAGCAAAATAAAAGATAAGTTCAAAGAATTCATAGTAAATAAAGAAGAGAAACTAAAGATGTATTATGGGCATTATACTTCTCCTCACCTGGTTCAAGTTATAGGTGTTCTTGTGGGAAATCAAGTCGTCATATTGAGAGAACAAGAAGTGGTAGTAACGCATAAAGAACATGGTATATCGACATTTACTATATCCGTTCCTTCAATTGTAGAGTTTGGAACTCTCGATAATTTTTCAAATATCACAACTCCAGATTTTATGGATATTATATTTATATAAAAAAATAATCTGTGTATGTAGATACACACAAATTTATAAAAGTTTATATATTTAAATAACCAAATGTTTAAATATGAGATACTATACCGTAAAACAGACATACTACTGTCCTACAAACTATGGTTTATATGAATGCAGATTAGAAAACGGTAAAGAAGTTTGCAAATTAATAGCTTGTGTAGTTAGAGATTCCTTAACTACACCGTTATAAGAATATATTTTTTAATATATTATATGGTACAAATCTTTTTTAGTTCCAAGGAGGATTCCCTAATTATTACAAGGTCTGGAAAATACTCACAAAGTTCTCAGATTAAAGCAGAAATGACTCTAACACCAGAAGGTTGGATTCTTGAAAATAAAGAAATTAATTTTCAACAAAGTAAAAATTTTACTCCTTGTATTTCATACGAGGAGAAAGAAGATTTATATCAAGAGGTTATAAATAAAGCTGAGAAACTAATTCCCTACGTAGACAAAATAATTATAAAGAGAATTGAGAGGAGAGTAGGAGAATGCAAAGAAATAAAATTTATCGCATTAGTGGAAAAAGACTACCTAAAAGTAGGAGGTAAAGTTCAGTACATAGATAGCTTAGTTAGCTATTTACAGAACGAGATAAAAAGTGTAAAGCGAATACTCAGAGACTATCAAACTGGAGGTAGAGTTAGAGTAATTTTATCTCCAGAGGTTTTTGGTACTATAATAGCATATACTGTTAAGACTTTACTAAACGGAAATTATCCTAAACTAAAGCTTTATGAAAAAGTATTTCCCTTAACAGTATTTGATAATCCACTTAACGATATTTCACCAGGATTTACAGTTTTTGATGATGAAGGAGTTTTAACCAAGAAGAAGGAATTAATAGGTGATGGAGTAGTTCAAGATTACTTAGGCACACTCTATTCACGATTTGGCAGTCCGGGTAATGCAAGAGGAATACCGCCAGAACCTGATTTCTTTACTTTAGAAATTAAAGCTGGAGATTGGAGTTTAGAAGAAATGAGAGATGAGAACAAAGACGCTATAACAGTATACGGTGTTGAATCTGTCCAGATCATTGAAAATAGTATAAGGATAACACCCAAAATTGTTGAGAAAGAGGGTGTCGGGTTAAGAATAAGAGAGATAGCTGTTCCTTTCCAAGATCTTCTATCTATAGAGGCTTTGTCAAAAAATGTAAAACCCTTTGCAATAGATGAACAGCATGGAATAGTTTCACCATATGTTTTAATGCCGGTAAGAATAATATTATTTTAGTGATGAGACCGCCAGAATAAGAGTGGTGACGATAACCCGGCCTTACTGATAATACTATTTTTTGGTATTAATCACGTTGTATTTTTATTCAAAAGTTTAAACTATTAATTTCACTTATCTCTCTAAAGCCTTAATTAGAATAATGTAGAGAAAAAGCACATGGGAAGAACACAACCCTCTTACACTAGGGCTGTTGACAAAGAGCTGGAAACAGTAGAAAAGATCATTTCACGTCTACATTCTCCTTCACTTGAGTCTCTATTTGAGGAAGTAAAAAAGAAAGTTAGATACGTCCAAAGCGCTTCTTACGACGAATTTGTTGACCCCTATAATTTAGTGTATTTTACATTTATTTGGACTTTAGCGGAGGAGTGTGAAAAATGGAAGAAATTGTACTCGACGCTTATCCGACAAAAGGAGGAATAAAACTTCTGTTAAATGATTTTAGGACTGAATTCATAAAGACAACTTTCCCAGTTTACGTAATAACTGATAACCCAGACATTGTTCTTCAACATCCCGAAGTTAAATACTACGAAAAAGAAAAATGGAGAAGCCTAGACGGTAAAGAAGTTGAACTTTACAGATTCGAGGTTGAAAGCTTTAACGCTTATTATTACATAAGGAAAAGGTTAAAGGTAGTCAACGAAATACCAACAGTTCTGGCACAAACACTGTATAGGTTGAAAATTCCCTTAGTAGATAAGATAGAGAAAGTTAATTATGCTACGGTAAAATTCCTTAGATGGTATGATGGTTGTTCAGACTGTTATGAAATAAATGGTGAAAGAGTTTATAATTTAGAGGACTTTGAGGCTGATGTTGTAGAATGTTACGGTTTTCCTTGCAAGAGAATTAGAGCCCACGTTAAGATTCAAGGAGAGAAGAAAAGATCACCAGTATCTATAAAGGGACTTCTTGAGTGGTCTTATATATCCAAAACGCCATTACATGAGATTGCTTACTCAACTATTGGAAAAGCGTTAACCACAAACGAAGCATGGGTTGCCTTAAAGAAAAGGATCATAATACAAAATATTGTTACTAGATTAGAGAAATTAAGAAAATTAGAGGACATAATGAGAGCAGATAAGGGAGGTTTATTTATATTCCCTAAACCTGGTTGTTATGAGGACGTTTATCAAATAGATTTTAAATCAATGTATCCTTCTCTTATTATAAAATATAATATATCCGCTGAAACTGTTGACGCTTGTGATGATATAAAGACTGAATTACATTCAATTTGTCTTAAAGAAAAGGGTATTGTACCAGAAGCGTTAGAGTGGCTTGTAAAGAGAAAAGAAGAACTAAAGAAAATTGATGAAGAGAGAGCGGAAGCAATAAAATGGATTTTAGTAGCATCTTTTGGTTATTTGGGGTATAGGAACTCTAGATTTGGAAAAATAGAAGCATATGAGATGGTTACTTATTTTGCTAGAAAAACGCTGAGGAAAACGGTTGAAATAGCTGAAAGTTTAGGGATTAAAGTACTTCACGGTATAATTGATTCTTTAATAGTAAAGGGGGACGTTTTAAAACTGATTGAAGCTGTAGAAAAAGAAACTGGCTTAAAGCTGGATTACAAGAAGTTTAAGTGGGTCATTTTTACAGCTAGCAGAAACGATACGCCTTATCCAACAAGGTATATAGGAAATAAAGATGATGGAGAAATTATAGCTAAAGGACTGGTAAGGAGCAATATGCCTAACATTGTGAAGTCCTACCTAAACGATTCTCTCGAAATTCTTTCAAAGACTAAAGACTGTAATGAAGTCAAAGCAAGTGTAAAGAAAATTAAGGAACTTTTAGACTATTATAAAAGAAGAGTAATTAACGGTGAGCCAGACGATTATGTTATTTGGATCAAGGACGTTCCATATGTTAGGGGAATAAAAGGTTTTTATGATGCTAGGGAAGGATTTAAGGGTAAAGATGTTGGCTACTATAAGGCATACCTAGAAAGGATATTTGAGGATTTAACTAAGGTGATTAAATGCTGAGAACTGGTTTTGCATTTTTAGACGAAATAATAGAAAAGGATCAAATTGTAGAGTTCTTTTCTCCAGATGAAGAGTTACTGAGGATATTTTATCATAGGGTAATTGCTCTTTCCTCTCCGGTCTATGTAGTAGTTGTATCAGAAAGGGGAGGGTTAGATCCTTATTTAGTAAAACGTTTCCAAAGGATATTTTCTAATGAGGAAGAAGTTTATATAAGAAGAGCATTTAAGGCTGAGGACGTATCTTTAACTATTGAGTCTATGGGGGATGAGGATCTTATAATAATTGACCCTTATCATTATAAAAGGGAATACACTAGGATTGTTGCAGCTATAAGAAAGGGGAAGGGGAGAAAATTTCTATTCAGTTTTTTAGATAGAGAAAGAGAAGGTTCAATATTTGGCTCTCATACTGCACATTCCATAATAAAAATAGTGAAGAGTAAACGAGGATTCAGATTCATAGTCATAAAGAGTGTTATAACTAAGGAAATTGAAATACCAAATAGTATTTGGGATTTATATGGTAAAGTGAACGAAGAAGGTCTGTTAAGATGGTTAGTTTAAACAGAGAGAAAGAATGTTGAGTTTTTAATTTTATCTGTTTAACCTATATTATGAATAGAAAGTTTATCGTAACAATAATAGTTTGGGTCTTAATTCTTCTTTTCTCGATGTATTTGGCCTCACAATCTTTCGCACACCTTTCCTATAACGAAAACGTAACACTTCCATCAAACAGTAAAGCATTTATCGCAACTAATCTACTTAGTAAATACTTCCCATCAGGTAGCGGTAACAACTCTATTGATATTGTCTTAGTTAACTCCACACCTTACGAGGATTATTTAATAGAACAAAAACTACTTAATATACCTTTGATAACTAATGTAAGTGGAGTACCTAACGTTTACATAAGCTATGCGAACTTTTTAGGAAAAGTAATTAACCAAACCGGATCGTTACTTAACGAAAGTGCTTATGCACTTTATATCTTTCCAGAAAAATTCCTGTTCTTGTTAAACGAAACACATAACGAAAGTCTAGCCTTAAGTGAAGCTGAAAAAGGAATGCCTTCTTCATACTCCTCGTTTTATGAAAACTTCGCTAATACTTACGTGAAAACTGAAAATTATACTTTAGCATTTGAACTTAGTATTTCGACCTTAAACAAAACTCAGTTAATCGCATTAGCATTTATCAATCCTCAAGGATTTGTTACGCCAGAGTACGTAGAGAAGCAATTACCAATTGCTACTGCAAAAGTTTTAAACATTTCACCACAAGTATCTTCCCTTCTACTGTTTAAAAGTGTTAATAATGCATTAGAATCGAACCCTAAAGCTTTCTTCAGCCTTTTAAATCCTCCCTCCTCACTACTTGCAGTTTATTCTAAGAACCACACAGATGTTATTCTTATTTACACTAAATATTCAGCTACTGCTGTATATTCAAACGGTACCTTTATTGATGAGCAAATTGTACCACAGATAAAGGAAAGTGTTAAGGAAGTTTTTAACGGAACATTTTACGTTACTGGTGAAACACCAGTATTTGCTGAGCTTTCTCAATTGCAGAATGAGTATGATGCAATTACATTTATCTTAATTTTCGCTTTCCTACTTGTCGTAACAGCTATCTACTTCAGAAGCATTTTAGCACCTATTATAACCTTAATTACTATAAGCCTTTCGATCATTTCCGGTTTAGCTATGGTAACCCTAGTGAGTTTAGTAACAAAACAGCAAATAGACTTCCAAGTAATAGAACCTATGATAGCCGTAATCATGGGTGTAGGAACTGATTATAGTATATTCTTACTCTCACGTTTCAGAGAAGAACTAAGTAAAGGAGTTGATAAATGGAAGGCCATGGAAATTTCTGTGAAAACGTCTGGGAAAGCGATTTTGATAAGTGGAACAACAGTAACTATAGTCTTTCTTTCAATGACTTTTATTCCGTTTGCTGGACAATGGGGATTAATAATCGGTCTTTCAGTACCGTTTGCTGTAGGAATTGCTGTAACTTTATTACCAATAATCTACGGAGCTTTAGGGAAAAAGGTGTTCTGGCCTTCAAAAGAATTTAAGGTAAAACCAAGGTTTGAAAAAGTTGCTAAACTGTCAACATCTAAACCGGTAATAGTGTTTGTAATTGCTTTAGTCATTGGTTTAATAGCAGGCTTCTATGTATTTTCAACTCCTTTAAATTTAAATTTCCAATCGTACTTACCTAATACACCAGCTGTACAAGGATTAAATGTAATTAATAAGGCTTTTGGAGAAAATTATCTAAACCCTATTCTTGTAGTATTTAACTATTCTCACCCTATAACGCTACAGGATTTAATCCAGGTAGGGAAATTTGAGGCTGAGGTTAGTAAGTTAAATGGTATTGAGGAAGTCTTTGGACCAGTACCACCAAACTTTAACGGCACAATAACACCATCAGTTCTTAGTATGTTTAAGGCAAATGTTGGAAATAATAATAGGACATTGCTCGTTACTATAATACCCTCTTACAAGTATGATAGTATACAGGCTTACAACTTGGTCAAGGAAATTCAAAGTTTAACTAAAACTGGTTATGTTGGGGGAACTACTGCTGATTACTTAGCTTTCATGGATTATTTATTTCCTTACTACTATACATTAATGCTTCTATTACCCGTAGTTTTAGCAATAATAGTAGCAATTTTCATACGTTCAATTAGAATAGGTATTGGTGTCTCATTAAGTATAATACTAACTATAGTATCCGCTTTAGCTATAGTGTATTTAGGATTTAGAATTTCACCAGATGTAGGAATACTATTCTTGATTCCTATAGCAGTTTACGTATTAATGATGGGTTTAGGAAATGATTACAGTATATTTATTCTTTCTAGAGTGAAAGAAGAAATTGAGAATGGCGAAAAAGATCCAATAGTAAAGGGATTATCTATTTCAGCCAATACTATAACTGCTTTGGGTGTAATTTTAGCCTTTTCGTTCGGCGCATTAGCTATAAATCCCATTAAATCTATTCAAGAACTTGGTTTAGCAATAGCTTTGGCTGCAATTCTAGATACTTTCATAGTTAGAACTATAATTTATCCAGCAATTCTCAAAATCTCTTTAGTAAAAAGAGTGGAACAAAGTAAATAAATTGAATTTTACTAAAATCCATTTTGCTTGTTCGTATTAAACTTATATAGTCGAAACGTTTTTCTTTATCGTGATGAAAAAGGTAATATATGCTCTACTAATAGTGTTAATTTTACCAATTTTTTCAATTATACCTTTAGCCTCAAATAATCCGACAATTCATGTTTACTATACACGATATGATAGTATATATAGCAGTGGTGGTGTAAAAAACTTCTTGTTAAATTCTAACAGTGTACTATATACTGTCACATCAGTTATGTATAATAATACGATATCTGGAAATAATCAAGCTTTACATGCCACTTATAATAAATCTGTATATCTACTAACTTTCAACTCTATAAGCAACTATACTGGTAAAGTTAAAGTTAGCATATATACAAACAATTCTCTTTCACTTTACACAAACGTTCCTAACTTGATTAGAGTAATAGTATATAGTGCTGGACAATCAGAACTAGTGTGGGCTGGGGTTGAAAATAGTTCTATTACAATTAATACATTAGCATATGTTAACGGAACTGGAACATTACTCCTACAATTCGCAAACGGTACTTCTATTGTTAACGTAACTTTAGGTATTAAGACTAATACTACATTAACTAAGGACATTAGCTTAAGCTTACTTTCAATGGGCTTCACAATCTCTTCAACTACCAGTGGAGAACTTTCGATTCAAACACAAATTCCCAAGAGGTATTCTCCACTCTTCATGAGTGTAAATTATAACGGTACATCATGGAGTAATGAGTCTGGATATATAGTTACTGAGGCATATTTTAATGGTTCATTGACACCAGCACTAGTTTGGAAAGGGATGGGATACGGTTTTGCTGGGGGATTAATGGGTGGTGGTAAGTTACAATTTAGTGAAGAAACCATAGAATTTTATGGCGTTAATGGTACCGTAGTTGGGTATGTTCATATGGTTAATGTTAACGGAACTAATTCATTTGGTCTAGGACCCATAAAACACAGTGCAAACTTCGAGTTTTCTGAAATTAAAATAGTTGAAGTTGAAGGAGCCACTGTAGTTCATGGTGAATTTGTAGGGAAAACATATGTAAACGGAAATGAAATTATAATTGTTGCTAATAGTCACGGTAAGGTTTCTTCTACAGCTTACGTAAACTTTACCCATGTGGTTTCTGTAAATAATGAAGCTGGAGTTTTAGTACTTATTTACTTAAATAACTCAGCTAAATTTGTTGTAGTTACCAAGTCTAATGTTACTGCAAATGTGACAACTGTTAAACCAGAAAATGTTAGTAATACTACAGTAAAAATTCAGGATAAAGCTTATGTAGCACAAGAAGTTATAGTTAATTCATCATCACAGTATATATTATTTAACGTTAGTCTTCTCACTAACAATAGTGAAGTTACAGTTTACAAATTAGTGAATGGAGAACTTATAGAATTAAATTCCTCAAATTACTTTATTGCTAACGGAAAGCTTATAGTATTTGATGATCCCTCAAATGTATACTATGTAGTATATAACCAACAACCAAGTACAGTTGCTACAACATCAACTACACAGCAGTCAACTTCAACATCAACAACTAGTCAAACACCTTCAACGGCAACAACATCTCAACTAATACCCCCACCCTCTACAACAACCTCGTCATCGACAACTACAGTTTTGATTATAGGTATAATAATAGCAGTGATATTGATTGCAATAGGCTTAGTTCTAGTCCTTAGAAGAAGATAAATTATTTTTTGCCTTCCCTTTTTCCATTATTCTTTTTCCACTCTCCATTACAGCAACAAGATAGCCAGCTATAATCATGTTATAAAGTATTGTAAATAATAAACCTCCTAAATAACCTATGGTAAGAATAAGAAATGATATTCTAAAAATTTCATCTTTCTCTATGTTATAAATTACTCTCATATAATCGGAAATAATAATGCCACTGAAAGAAAATATAACATATCCAACCAAAGGTTGTTTTGATATAAGAAATAAGCCCAGTGATGATAAATTAACAAAATAATAATACCATTTAACTTTAGACTCGTATATTGCTAATGAGAGAAAAATAGTAGCTATTGCGTTTATAATACTCATATATTGAGGAAAAATAGAAAAGCCTAGTATACTAATTATATAAAATATTGATGCAAATAAGAGATAATAAAACACTACAATTTTTAATCTTTCTTTAGTTTCAGTGACTTCATTGATCGATAAATTTCTTATTTCAAAGAGCGGATAATGACACTTCTCACAAAATTCCGCATTATCTGGATTTTCATAACCACATCTAGGACATTTTTTCATATACAATTTTTCATCATAATTACTAAAAAACTTAAAGAGAAAACCTTCAAGAGATTTTTAATAATTTTTTAAATTCATCTACGCACAAAAGTAATTTTTCCTTTAAATCTTCGTTTAACTCTACTTCAACGTTTAGTGTGATTTTCCCATCTTCTGAGATAAACGCAATAACTTCTCTTTCACCGAGGTGAAATTTTATGTAATACATATCAGACATAACAATAGACTGAATGAAGTTACACTTCAAAAGAAACTCTTTTACTTTATCAACTATTTCCTTTACAAATTCCTCATGCTTCATTTTTGTTTCTTTAAATTCTACACCATCGTAATCCCCTACTTTTATTTCTCCGTTGACAAGTATCGCACTTATCCCTTTCTTATTTATTTCTATCAAGATTTTGTCATCAATTTTTATTATTGATTTGGTCATGATAAATATATTAACCTCTGGGAAAATAAAATAAATTGTGTCATTTCAAAGAGTTGAGGTAAGGAAAGACGGTATTGGTTTTTGCTATCAAGGTAGTTGGATTGTTGTCAATGTTTCCCAGGATGAGATAAGAATTGCTGAGGAAATTTCTTATGAAGTCGCGATAGGTTCTCAATTAGGTAAAATACAAATAGTAATTAAAAACGGAAAAGCTTATGTTGAATCTCCCCTAGGAAGGCATGAATTAGCTAATTCATCAGAAATTATTTCTACATTAAAAAAGATAAATGAAGAGGTTGTAAAAAGCAAAAACGCTGAGCTCTATGAGAAATTAAGTAAATTACTTAGTTAAAAGAGACGATAATACTGCAACATAAGGTATTGTGAATATATTTAAAATAGGAATAAATGACAGTATTGCCGCTATATATAAGATAAGAAGAGAGACAGCATCTATTCTTATTAAGCTAGATATTGCTGAAAAACCTTCGTTCATCGAGTCAACAATTTTTTTACCTCTTTCGGAAATGGAGAAACTTAACGCAAGACCAGTAAATACTAATGCCGATATCAATATTCCCACTACTGGAATGTAAGAGAAGATAAAGTTTACAAGACCTAATGCTATTCCAGCTATTATTGCGTCAGAGAAAAATATACCTATACTGGAAAAAGCTCTAGAGATATCCCAATATCTCTTGTATGAGTAAATTGAAATTGCTAAAGCAAACATGTAGAATATGCTTACTATGATAGAAAGTATTAGTTTTACAACTACTCCATATGGGGAAGAGATTCCAAAGATTGAGGAAATAGATACACCTAGTCCTAAAAGTAAAGAAATAATACCCACTACTATAGCACCAATTATCGCTATAATTAAAGTAAGGATGATGAGCCGATAATTGGCAAAAAGTTCATTAATTGCATCAACGGCTTTCACTTTTTTCACTCTCAGAAATTAATTGGAAGAAAACACTTTCAAGATTTTGTCTTTCATAACCAATTTCTATTAAACCATAAGGTTTTAGTTCGCTCGATAGTTCAGAGATATCGCCCTTAAAATCAGATATAATTATTTGTCCATTCACTATAGCCGGTTTACCATATTTTTCAGCAACCTTTAGTGCTTCGTTGTAATTGTTTACCACTGCTTTTACAATGTTTGTTGAAACCATTTTCCTTAAGTCTTCCATCTTTTTAATTCCAATTATCTTACCTTTATGAATAAACACTACTCTATCTGCTATGTTTTCAACCTCAGATAAAATATGAGAAGAGAAAAGTATAGCTCTCCCTTCATTTTTCATCTTTATTACTAAATCTTTAAAGAATTGCATCCCTGCAGGATCTAAGCCATTTAAAACTTCATCAAATAGAAAGTTATTAGGATTACCAGCTAATGAAACAGCTAAGGCAAACCTCTTCTTCATTCCTTGAGAAAACTTACCAATCTTTACGTTCATCCATTCTGAGAGACCTACCTCTTCTAAAAGCTTTTTGCCCAGGTTTTTAGCTTCTTGAGAGGAAATACCGTAATAGCCAGCTAAATAGACAAAGTAATCCAAAGCTTTTACATCCGGCTCAAAATTAGGTAGTTCTGGAACCCAACCTACGTTTCTACTTGCTTTCCTTTTATCTTTAGTAATACTATATCCATCAATCTCCACATCACCAGATGTAGGAAAATTTACACCAGCTGAAATTTTTATTGTAGTCGTTTTACCAGCTCCATTTAGTCCAACAAAGCCCACAACTTCTCCATTATTTACATCAAAGGAAACTCCTTTAAGAGCTAAGAAATCACCAAACTTTTTATAGAGATTTACTATTCTAATCATTAAGTTACATATTACCTCTAAATATAAAAAGTTTTTAGAAAGTGAACATGGCATTGAGTCACTGAAATTCTTCAATATAAGCATTAAACTTAAAATCTAATAATAACATGTAAAATATATGGTAAATCCGCTACTTTATGATTTTAGAAGAACATTTTTAAGACTTTCTATATTAATTTTCTTAATACTCTTTGTTGTTGGTGGAGTAGGAATAATTTACGAGGCATATCATTCTCTCAATATATATCCTGCAGAACTATACAATTATAACGTAATAGTTACCGTTAGTCAAAATAAAGCTAGTGGAGTATATCATATTCTAGGATTTGCCTTTGATAATAATGGTAATCCATTATCGGGAGTAACTATAAAGATAGATAATAATACCTATGTAACTAACTCATCCGGATATATTGTAGTAGACACTTCTACTTTCCCATCGTCAATCACAGCTAATTATAATGGAGAAGAAAAGGTAATATTACATGTAAATACTACTCATATTTCTGCAGGATTTAATTCTTTCGGATTTAGTGCGCAAACTGGTAACCAAATTGAAAACCCTTTTATTAATACTATAATTTTTGCAAATATAAGTAAACTAGTAGATTACTCGAGCATTACATACGCTTATCAACCTTTCTTTTTGGTATTCTTTGTTATAGCTGGCTATAATAGCAATTCAGCACATTTTATATTCGCCGGCATAGGGAATTTTTCTGTAGAATTTAGAAATCTTAATAATTCTGTGATTAAAACAATCAACTTATCTATTAACGGAATAAAAGATAGTGTAATTCAGATACCTTCAAATACATTTTATATTTATGTTGGTGTTCCTAATGTCTCGTTAAGTGGAACAGGTATGCCTTTAGAACCAGAGATAGAATTCGAGATAGTAACCCCTATGCTAGGAGCTGTGGGATTATTCTCGTTTGCATTTATTATAATCTTTATTTACGTTGCATACGTAATGTTTGGAAAGTTGAAGGATAGAGGATTAGACTTTATACTTTCTAGGCCAATAACAAGAGGACAGCTCTATTTTACAAGATACTTTTCTGGTGTCATATCTACGTTAGTAGCAAGCTTACTGTTTAGCTTAGCAATTTCAATAACGTCGTATTCATTATTACACTTTATACCATCTTTTATTGCTTATTACATGTTTATCTATACTTTTACGATTGTAGTGGTGTGGTATTCTATTAGCTACTTATTCTACTCTCTTACATCTCCAACTGCTGGTTTAGGAATCTCAATAGCACTATATTTTATTGTAGATATAGCGATATCCGTTATTAGTCTTTTATATCCGTCATTAAATAATGTACTAAGCTACTACATTAACCCTTCATCCGCTAGCTCATTAATCTCATATTACATGTTATATCTTCACTTCCCTAAGGGAGTTAACTTAGGTGTTTCAGTAATTAGCCAGATATTATGGATAATATTACCAGTTGTGGGGGGATATATTATCTTCAAAAGATTGAATATCTGAAATAAAATTCTAAGAACTTAATTTTCTTTTTATTCCACTAGCTATTGAGAATATTGACGCAAAAATAATTATTACAGCAGAAACTAGAAAAGCAAAGTGTAAGCCTTGAACAAAATCTGCACCAGTTTTCGGATCTAATGCGTTTGTACCTAATAAGATTTCAAATGCAACATATCTAGGAATAACTAAAGTAGCTATTGAAATGCTCATAACATAACTTAAGACTGTCCCTATGCTTCCTAAAGTCCTAGAAATACCAGAAACAGAACCATAGTATTCCTTAGGTGCATAATACATAATTGCTGCTGCATTTGATGGCCAAAACATTGCTGAACCAATACCAGTTATTGCTGAAATCCATAAAATGTCATACAGTGGTGTTGTTGGTGTTAATAGGAAATAGTAAAGGAGTAGGGAGATAAATATGAATATCAACCCTATCCCAGCAACCAAACCAGGTGAGCCTTTATCAGCCCTTCTACCCATTATTGGAGCTAGCACACTAGCTATAATATAACTAGGTGTTAACAGAAGAGAGGAATCTAACGGTGATAAACCTCTGACACCTTGTAAATACATTATTAATAAGAATGTTAAGGCTAATGCACCAACACCCTGGAGAAAGCTTGAAATGAGAGAGAAGGATAACAATCTTATTTTAAATACTGAGATGTTTATCATAGGCATTTTAACCTTTATCTCATTATAAATAAACAGTGGCACTAGTAGGAGACCAACAAGTAACTCAAGAAGATATTGCATACTCATACCGTTAGCAGCCATGAACATAACTGAAAGTGATATTAAAGTTAATGAGATTCCGAGAATTAAAGCTCCAGTTATATCTAAGGATGATTTAACTTTATTTATATCTTTAATATTTCTTAAACCTATTATTACAGCTATTATTCCGATAGGAACATTAATGTAGAATATGAACCTCCATCCAAAGAATGTAGTTAAAATTCCTCCTAACACTATTCCAAGCAGAGCTCCAATATTCCATCCTAATGAAGTTATCCCATATGCTCTTCCTCTTTCTTGAGGAGGGAAAATATCGGCAATTATGGCATTACTATTAGCAGTTAACATTGCACCCCCAATAGCCTGAATAACTCTAAACGCAATTAATTCGTAAATATTTGCTGAAGCACCAGCTAATGCAGATGCTAGGGTAAATAATACAAAGCCTAGGTTGTAGATTTTACTTCTTCCTATAATATCACCTAGCCTACCAGTCTGAGTAGTTAGTATTGCTAAAACCAAGAGGTAAGCTAATAATACCCAGATTGATGTAAGTAAGTCTGTATTTAGATCTACAGTTATAGTAGGTAAGGCTAAAAGAACTATTGTAGTATCAACTGCAGCCATTAGTGTTCCTAATGTAAGTACTAAAAGTACAAGCTTGATATTCATTGCAATGCTTACTTAGTTCGGTAACTAATAAATTTTCTCTTATAGGTTTTTAGAATTTATAATTATAAAATCTGTCCTTGTTTAAGATTTTTGCAAGATTCTTTTAATTCTGGTAAATTACATAACTCTTCTTTGACCTTACTACTTGCACCTTGATAAAGGAAATAAACGTAGTCCTTATATGCAACATCTTGTATTTCTTTCATTAAATTAAAGTATTTTAAAAATTCATCTGTCTTTTTACCAGCTATTCTATTAATCATTACCTTTATGGAGATAGCGTACCTTTCTCTTCCATGTTTCTCTAATTCTTTCATAGCATGAGATAAAGCCCCTAAGCTTAGATCTCTAACATGATCCACTTGTTCTAAATTAAAACTTGAAGAAGAAATTACTTCGTTAGCTAAAATACCCATATCCCTAGAGGCAAAATATAGATCTGTAAACGCTAGTGGTGTTAGGGTAAGATGAGAAGATATCTTTTTTATTCCTTCTGATAATAAGTCAATTTCACCAAAAGAAATGAAATTTGTTACCATAGCAACTAGTGGAGAGTAATCGGAATACTTTAGAAAAGAAAGGTGGTAAAAAGATAAATCAAAGAGAGGTTGATAGTAATTTAGGAAATGAGGTTCCACTTCTTTAAAGTAATCCTTAACAAGCTGTAAGTGCTTATTATCGA
The DNA here is from genome assembly GCF_000011205.1 of Sulfurisphaera tokodaii str. 7. Classification (NCBI taxonomy): domain Archaea; kingdom Thermoproteati; phylum Thermoproteota; class Thermoprotei; order Sulfolobales; family Sulfolobaceae; genus Sulfurisphaera; species Sulfurisphaera tokodaii. The sequence continues at coordinate 1,667,137 of NC_003106.2, read as the reverse complement.
AATCTCTAGAGATAAATGCTTTATAAAGCTTATAAATTACATGAGGGGAAAGAGACATTGCCTTATTAATCAATTGCAAAGCGTTTGAAATCCCTTCCGTCACAAAACTAGAATTAGGGGTAATATATCCTTTAGTTTCAAGTATTATCGCTGATAAGGCATTTCTCCAAGGATCATTAGGAAGATAGAATGAGTTTACAGCTAAGAAAAGCTTATCATAACATAGCGGATTATTTAGCTGATGCTGTTTTAACGAATAAGGATTAATAAATGGGGAATCTCTAGCACTTTGAAGCAAAAATGATGCTTGTTGAAGATTTCCTTGACAAGAAAATTTATATGCTAAGATAAATGAGTATAATGGTCTAAGCTCTGGTATAATTTGATCTACTGAGAAAAATTCAGATGAGTTAAGATAATTTAAGAGGTAAGGAAAATAATTTACCATAAAAAATCTTTCTTTTCAAAGCTTAAAAATTATTCAACGTTAAAGATATAGTTAGCTAATGCCTCTATCTGTGTTACACTTACTGACGTTGAATTTCCTATATAACTAATCATTAAATATCCGTTTCCTTTATTTGTTGTAAACAAGACTGTATATCCGTGAACGTAAAGAGCACTGGTACCATGATATGGATAAGCGTATATTATTATTAGCTGATCACCTGAACTGTCAGTTAGGTTTTCATATACTAATTCAGCATTCTTATAAACTTGCAATTGAGGTATCTTAGAATAGTAACCACTACCAACATATTCATAGTTAATTGTCCAGGAGTTTCCTAAGTATTTAGAAACCGAAGATGGCGAAATTAATGACAGATGCGTAGAAGTCGTTGGGGTAGCTGATAAAAACCCTAAAGATAATCCTGCTAAAATTAATAATATAGCAATTATCTCACCTATTGTAATTTTCATATATCATCAAATATAGTTTAAACTATATACTTAAAAACTTTTTGGAGTTAAAATAAAAAAATAATATCTTTAATTTTTTATGTGTTTACTTGTTGGAATACTTTGTGTGTTGGTCTACCCTCAATAATACTTTTACCATACTCAACAGTCTCCCTATAAGCAGTACTATTAATAAAATTCTTATAAGACTCCAAATCATCCCACTCACTATAAATCAAATACTCAGAAGGATCATCAACACTCCTATAAAGCCTAGCACCCCTAAAACCCTTAAAACTAGACAAAAAAGAAACAACCTCACCAAACTTCCTCTCAAACTCACCCTCAAAACCCCTCTTAACCCTATAATAAAAACCAACACTAATCAACCAAAAACACCCCCAATTTAAACTTTGAGAAAAAGTGATAAAAAATATTTTATTTCTTATATACTACGTAATGATACAAGGATATTGCTTCCCCTAACATTATAAATATTAGCCCTAAGTCGATACCAAATAGATTAGATGCTGGTCCAGTAGAGGGTATTGTCCATATTTGTGCTGCTAATATTACAGCCATAATGAAGAGTATTGATATTAAAATTTCAGCAAATTTCTTCTTAGTTTCAGAAGCGACCTCCACTTTTCCTACAGCTTTTATTGGTAAACTAGGTAGGTTTTGTGTGCTTACTTTAGTAATTTTTGTAGATTGAGTTAATGATGGTGAATCATTTGTTTCTGTTTTAGGTGATGGTAAGAAATACATTCCTATAGCAACTATTACTGCGGGCGGTAAGAATGCCATTACTTGTTGACTAAATGGAATTGGTACACCAGGAGTTAGATCACCCCAAATAGTATTTTGAATTAAATACACAATCATCAGTATTCCTATACCAGTGAATACTTTCCTTTTTAGAGGATGTAGTTCTGCACTTCTATCTAGGAATGGCACAATTATTAGGTAAACTAGGGGTATTATTGAGCTAAACAGTAGGAACAATAACACGTTGTTAGTAAAATCAGCCATCTTATATAGGAATAGGAAGAACCATGGCGGATAAGTTGTTATGTGTGCAGCAGCTGGGGAATTTGGTGGAGGAGCTGGTTTTGGATTTAAGAATGGGTTTAGTTGTTGTGGCAATCCACTTAAATATGATAGCGCATTTGGAATAACTAGTATAAAGCCCCAAGTTAGGAAGACTAATGATATCATGTAAACAAAATTCCTTGGCCACCATGGGTTAAATTTCATCCACTCTTCTTTTGTGTAAACTGCTGGTGCTTTTGGTTTTTCTTTTCTTGAAGGCATCATTCCGTAATGCTCAGCTAAGAAGAAGTGAAATGCAAATAACACTCCAATAAGTGCAGCAAAAATTATATGTAACGCTAATACTCTACCGTATTGACCAGCATCGTAATTTCCGAATAATACTGGCAATAACCCAGATAACCCTGGAATTGAGGAAACTATTCCAGAACCTACATCTACAGCACTAGTTGCTAATGCATCACCTATTAAGCTATATCCAAGGAAGGAAGTGCCTAATGTCAAAGCAAACATAATAACTCCAATTATCCATAATAACTCTCTTGGTCTTTTGTATGCTCCAGCAAAGTAATTTCTAAACATATGAACATAGGCTAAAATTATCATCGCATAAGCTCCATACAAGTGACTGTATAGGACTACAGATCCATAAGGAACTTTATCTATGATAAATAGTGTAGACTCGTAACCCTGATCTGGATTATAATAGAGAAGTAATATTAAACCCGATATTACTGTGTAGATAAACGCTGAAGCTACTAGAGCTCCTAGCCAGAAATTAACCTTATACATATAGTCTGGTGTTCTGAAAAATGGTAAATCATCTAGTCCTAGTCTTTCCTTAAACCAATTTGAGACTCTATCACTCATATGATTAAATTAGAAAAATATTAAAAAAGGATTAAGCGTTGGACTGATTTTTAAGAAATGACAGAGATACTTTACTATTTATCAAAAATTAAATAAGAAAATAGCAAAAAGAAGAAAAATTAACTTCCACTAAAAGGATTTTGTGTTTCTTGAACAGTTGTCTTATTACCAACTGGAGAGCCAAAACTAGTATCAAGATCAGCTTTTGGATCAGATGACGGTACTCCATTTGCTCCTTCTGGATAAATTGCAACTCCAATAGATCCTACAGCATAAAGATAGTCTGTGCTAGAATCCCACTCCAATACAACTGTAGGTAATGGTCTCTGTGTAGGACCGGTTAAAACAGCAGCACCACGATATGGATCATATGTAGAACCGTGACAGTCACAATGGATTATTGCTGGTACTTTAGCTTGTTTAGCTGCCAATAATGCTTGTGCGGTTAATTGATCTGGTTCTGGTGCAGTTAATTGTGAAGGACTAACATATTGCGGTGGATAAAAGTGTATATATGGTGGAGTACAACCAAGATGTTGACATATTGCACTATAGGCTACTATTGATTTATTTGGACCTACTCCTCCAGGAAAATCATAAGTATCTCCGGTCTGTGGGACTACGACTTTTGTAGGAGGTACTTCTACTGGTTTACCAGACGAATCTCCTAAATTCAATAGAAAGTTTGGTTCTCCAGTCATAGGATATTCAAAGAGAACAATATAAGGACTGTTTACTGGTATTTCAGAAGCTTTAATTGGATTTCCAGATGAATCTACAAGAAGAGATTTAGGAAATCCAGAAACAGCAGCTACTTGAGGAGGAACTACGACTTCGACTCCCGGAATGATAGCAGCTACTGTTGCAGCAGCTATTCCAAAGATTAGACCTTTAAGGAATTTTCTTCTTTTCTCATCAACACTACCTACGTTTTTATTTACATAATTAAATAAATAGTCCTCTCCCTTAGAAACAAACTCCTTAGAATCAAACTTAGTCTTAGGATCTCTCATTTTAGCTAATAACCTCTTTATAAAGACCAGATCTGAGTAATTAAGTACTGTCTTTTCATCCTTGTCTCCTAATCTTATTTTTATCATTTTTTATCACAATAAAAATATGCAGTATCTCATATAACTTTTTGCCGTTGGACTAAAGATATTAAATTAAAAAAGAGTTTAATTTATTATTGATTTTTTATCTTCAATTTTTGTGATAAATATTTAATAATATTTTCTTCTCTCATCTCGTTATAACACATGAGAACATAACCAATAGTGGGAACTAGCATATACATTAGTAATAGATAGCCGTATATTCCGAAAAATACAGTAGATATAAGCATAAAATAACCAATCCCTGCTGCGCTATTACCCTTAATAATGATAGAAATAATAGAAAATGTAATTATCCCTAAGAAGTAAACTAAATAGAGTAAGTGGGAAGGATTATAGATAGTTATACCGAGAGCTGACGGAAGTATCATTTCCATTAGGATTTGTATATATCTGTTTGTTATAATCTCATGAGCAAACATAACAAACGGATACATACTTATTAAGCCCACAATATAGGCAATAACACTCCTTTTGCTAATTATCTTTCTCCAAAATACAGTATAGACTAAAAATGTAATTGCAGAAAAAATGAGAAAATCTAAATAACTTATGTAAAGAGTAGTATGATAGAAAGTAATGAAAAATGACGCTATTAAACCTAATCCTACTAGTATTCCAGATGGGATAAGAAGTACTACTTTTACGTCACTTTTAACAGTAGCTTCTATCAGTGCCATAATAGCTACTATTATTATAAATATTTCAATACCGTAATAATATGTATAACTGACGTTTAAATACGCTAAAATAGGGGATATTATAAGCACTATTGATAAAGGTAGAAGAGCTTTTACTTTGTTAGATAAAAGAAGTGAGACTAGGATAAGAGAAATGAAAAAGATGTAAAAAGAAACTGCACCTATTCTAAGGAGGATCATTTCAGCAGGGATGTGAATAGGTAAGGCTGAAGGAAAAACGAAAGCTTCAGAAAACATAAATTGAAGAAATGCAGAAATGCCTAGAATTATAAAAAAATATTTTATATCTTTTTCTAAAAAGGATGAAATTCTCATCTTCTATACACCACATAGAGTATTACTAGAGCTAAAATAGCTATAACTGCACCAGCCACAGTCACATCTACTGTGGTTGATGGAATTGCTGCTGATGTAGAAGTGGATGATGAGACTGATGTAGTTGTGGTTGTTGTTGATGTTGGTGGTGTAGTTACCAACTGTAATGTTAAGAATGAGGATGTTATCGACTTATCAAACAATGTCTCTCCTAATTTACCTTGCCATACTGCGAAAGCAACATAATAGGTTTTCCCAACTGTTATATTAGGCATCCAATTAGCATAATTTGGTGGTACAGCTAATGGTCTAGCAAACTCTACAGTCCAATACCCATTACTCCATGTTGCACCAGTCCATATGAAGAATAGTGAACCATTTAATCCTTTAGATGCTACTGGTGTATACCATATTCCAGCACAATCAACCTCATACATATCAGTATTATTTGTGTACAAGGGTACAGCAAAACCATGATTACCTGGATCAACATATGGTAAACCAGTCAAAGATTCGTTCTGCCATAAATTCACTTTAAATGCTGGATCATAAGTGGAATTGTTCCATGTTGCTCCAGACACCCACATCCAAATATTAGCAGCACCTCCAGGTTGGGCTAAAGAGCCTCCAGCATACTTAAAAGTAACACCATCGAATTTTTGTCCGGGGTATTTACCACCTATATTCATACCGTCCTTACTCGGTGGTATTACACTACCCATATACCACATCATAGCAACCCTATCTGGATAGTACCATGTTGAATTAGTATAGTAACCATAAAACATGCCATCACTATATAATAAATCCTCCATAGGTCTCAAGGAGTGCCATAGAATTATTGAACCATTAGACAAGACAGTTATTTGAGTTCCATTGGGAGTAGGTAAAAGTATACCAGAATAGTTAAGAACTAATCTACCTTGATATGTCTTTCCATTTACAATTGAAATGTAATTTGTATAGTTCTTTTCTATAGTATATGTGGTTCCGGGAGTAAGCATTATTTGTCTAAATAAACCTGGACCAGCAGCTGGAGGATAAATTCCAGCTGCAGCTGCTGACCAAGCACCAAATGCCGGGTTAGGAGCATACCATTTTACTAATACAAATATCCATGATCCATTCCAAGCAGCCTTAACTAACACATAGTGTGTTAAACCAGAAGTTGGTGCCATTGGAATATTTGCTGTAAGGGAAATGTTAATCCATGGAATATTTGACCAATAAGATGCTGAACCGGGGTTAGATAAATCCGCTGTACCAACAACCTTGTATACTGGTATATCTGGAGATGTTTGTGCCATAGGAGTGTTAGTTACTGCCAATAATACTCCTAGTAGAAGAACTGAGAGAACAATACTTATGGTTAACTTGGTAGAAGGTTTTACACTCATTTTACCACATTTAATAAGTTAAGTAGTTCAACTCAAAAATGTTAATCGTTGGACTGATTATCTAATTTTACTTTTGTTGTCAAAATGATTTAATTAGTTAACTTTATCTCATAAATGGTTAACATTGTTAATCGCTAATACGTCTTATTTTTAATGTTTAGACATATAAACTAGAAAACAATCATATCACTCATGTGTTTATTGAGAGTTACTAATGTTACAAGACCTATAATATCAAATGATATTATTTTGCTTAAAGATGATGCATTTTCAAGGTTAAGAGATGAGGTTTACATAAGAGTATTAAGTAATGATAAAAGAGATGGTGAAATCAGTAAAAGTTATTTTTATTTTATAGTTGATAAGCTTAGGAAAATGGGACTCTTACTAGATAATGCTATCTCATTTAAAGTAGTAATTCCTTATGCTCCTGATGACAAGGGTGGGATTGTTCTAAGAGAAGGAATAATGTATATAACTAATAAGAAACAGTTAGTTTATTTTGATATATATGACACAACATATATCTGCGGAAGTTGCCCAGTTATTTTATCTTGTGTGCAAGGATTAAAGCAAATAGCTTATGAATTAGGAATTAAAATTAGAGATGATAATCCTAATTTAGCATGGTATAAAATATTAGAAAGTATTCAGAGAGCATTACTAGAAGCTTCTATGTCATTAAAGTTAAAATTAGAAGAGATTCCTTTCGGAAATAAAGTATGTTGCGAAGAAGAGGTGGTAAAAGAGAATGAACCCCAGGTTAATTTATAAATACTCAATAGTTAGCATAATAATTCTGTTTGTGACTTTCACTTTAGGGTTATTAAGAGCCTTAATTGATAATGGAATAATAAAGAATTATTATATGTCAGAAGAAGTACTAATTTTTCACATTATCTTTGCTTTGGCCTCTGGTGGACTGGGATACTACCTATATATCATGGCTTCAAGAACCGGACTTTTATTTCCGAAATTTGTAGCAACAAGTAATATTGTTTCAATAGCTGTTGCTGGATTTTCGGGGTTAGGGTACTTACTTACCCAAAACGATGAATTTACTAGAGTAATGCTTTATGGATTTGAAATATCACTAGCACTATCATCAATGCTAGTAGGGTATTTGTATTGTTTTATGAGAGTTTGTAGTAGGTAATAAGAATGGATTTGAAATATTTTTCTATCTTTTACGCCATTTATTCCTTGTTATCTATCATAACTCTTTACCTTAATTATGAGGTTATCAGTATTATAGGACTAATCCTAGCATTTATCTCAGTCTATTTTTTAAGAAGAGTGTTCAAGAAACTCACATCTAGACAAGAGTTTAAAATACCATATGCTGGTGCATATTTAATGCTTTTAGGTTATCTAGGAATACTTATAGGAATTCCCGTATCCTCAATATCTGTAGTTCATCTTTTAGGTTTAACTCTAGTATTAATTGGTGCACTATTCGTTGATATTGGAATACTAACTGCCCTAGTTTTAGGTAACTTCAGACTCTCAGCCTTTACACAAAATAATAGGTTAAAAATTATAGCAATACTCTTTCTTCTAGGACTTATAACAAGTTTCGATATAAAAATTGTAAGTTACTCATTATATCTTATCTCTTCATTTCTCATTCTGGCGGAATCTCTTTAAATATCTCTTCGATCCTTATTCCCTCCCTTTTCCTATATTCCTTCGATACTAGATAAACAATCACAGCTGTAACTGGAGGTATTAGAATAGTAAGTAAATCAAATACCTCATTACCGTTAAATATTATATTTCCAAAGGAGGGATTTGCAAAACCAAAATATAGAGTGTATATTACGGTAAATAACATACTAACTGAAGATAGTATTCCAATAATTCTGTATTTTCTTATAGAAGCAATACTGACAATAAGATAACTCCATAAGATAAACCATATTCCGTCTATCGCAAAGCTTACAGAATAGCCTTCGTAAACCTCTATCCATGAGAAAATCAAAGATATTGCAAATGAGAAAATTAGGGATTTTATTGGTGTCCCTTTCCATACGTCAGCAAAAAATGCTGGAAGTATTCTGTCAAACGACATAGAAAATAAAAGTCTTGAAGACATGACAAAATTTTGCATTGCATATAATAAATACCAGCTAAGAGAAGTAATGACAATCAAAATGACTACTAACGTGTTCGGAAACGAAATTGTTGCAAAGGATATTAAACTATTCGGTATTATTGGATAGTTCCATCCATTACTTTCAATCTGCAAATACATGCTTTTGCCTACAGTCATTTCTACAGAGATCACAATGAGTATACTGAAAAGCAAATTGAGAAACCAACTTAGAAAATAGCCGTAACGCATTCCATTTTTAGGTTTCTTAACTTCACCGGCAAAGTAAGCTGGAGCGTTAATAAATGCGAAGTAGCTAAGTATCATTATTTGTGTTAAAGCTAATGTTTGTGGTAAGTTGATTTTAGGATCTGTATAAAATCCATGGAAGTGAAATAACGAGAAAATAACTAAAATTGTGCTTATAATTTCTGCAAATGTTAAGTACCTTATGGCTTTAAAATATACTTTCACTGATAATGAGAGGACAAGAGTAACCAGGGTAAAAAATAATGTAAGAACGAACAAAAACGTCGGAGTACTTAGTATTTCATTTCCTAAGTTAATTAACCCTTCATTGTTTATCACATAACCAATACTTTGTAATCCTGGTACAACTACGTAAATTACCTCTAACATACTTAGTACCGGAAATCCCATTACAAAGCTCATAAAAAGCGAAACAGCCATTAATACTCCTCCGAAACCGTTTAGATTTCTAGATACAAATATGTAGTCAGCTGAAGCCCTACTATATTCTACAGATATTAAATAATAATTTATAACAAGGGGCAATGTAAATAAAGCTCCTAGTAGAACTGAAAGTAACCAACTTGCATTAGGTATTGTTGAAGCTACAAATAATGGATAGTTGAGACCGGCTATCGCTCCCATAAAGGATAAATTAAGTAATGTAATGTCAAGCGAGTTAAGTTCCTTTATAAGACCACTAGTTTTTCTTAGGAACACAAAAGGGGATATTAGAGTGAAAGATAAAAAATTAACTTTTTACTAATTTTTCTGTCTCACTTTCTCTCCAAGGCTCTGCTTTAGGTTTCCACTGTAAATCAGTCTTCTTCCCAGCTAACCTCTTTGCGACTTCCTCAGCATAGTTTAAGTCATAAAGTCTACTAAACATTATTCTTTGTGCTGCTGGACTTCCTGCACCGTGTACAGATTCAATTTGGAATGCAACACCCAGACTAACGTTTTCCAGTAATCTAACCATTCTTAATCTATCTTCAGCTGTATAACCCTCAACACCTTGTAAGTATTTGGCAATATATTCTCTTAATTTAGGATTCTTGAGATCCCACTCACTTGGTGCAGTACCTATTATTCCACCTGCAATATCGATAGATAACTGAGAAATCTGGGCTGGAAATCTAGCTACTAAATGTTTTGTAACATTAGCGTGCATAGGATTAACCCACCAACAATTATCGCAGACCTTAACTGCATTTAAACTAGCTGCAATTCCTGCAGAATACATGGTCTCAGTTAAGAATATCATTTCCGTTAGTTTTTCTTGTACATGTGAAGCTTTTTCTACTCCTAATTGTTTTGCTAAATTCATTGATGCACCAATAATTACATCTCCTAAACCAGCCTTGCAACCACCATATCCTTGTCTATGATATGCTGAGAATACTTCAACTAATTGTGAAGTAAACTCGTATTCTCCCATTAAGAATACTCTATCCATTGGTACAAAAACATGGTCAAAGATTACTAAACCCTCGTGGTTATAGAAGTACGGTAAAGCATCTATGTCACCACCTTCTAATCTTCTAGCATCATTTAATTGTCTACCAACTATAATTTTTATACCCTCAGTATCTGTCGGTATTGAAAATGCAACAGCATAATCTTTATCTTCTGGCCCCATAGCCCTAGTAGGTAAAACCACAATTTCTTCTGTTGCAGCTACACCAGTAATATTTGCCTTTGCACCAGAAACATAAATACCGTCTTTGGTAACTTCCTCAATTCTAACATAAGCGTTCTTATTTGGTTGTTGATGCGGTTTTAATGTTCTTACACCTTTTGCATCTGTCATAGCACCAGCTAATGCTAAATCCTTCTTTTGGACGTAACTTAAGTATTCGACAAATCTATCCTTATATTCTTTTTTACCTTTTTGAGCCATTATATTCGTCATAATCCACAAAGTGTTCAGAGCGTCCCATCCTACACATCTTTGGAAACATGCACCGGTCTTATGGCTTAATTTTCTCAGTAATTTCACTTTAGCAGCTAAGTCTTCTGGTGACCTGTGTATGTGATTAAATCTATTCACTTCTTCATTTATGAAAGGACTCCATGCTCTGGCTAATTCTTTTGTGTCCTCTTCCCAAGCAGCATCAAATGTTGCCTTAAATGCCATTACAGAAGGTTTCAAGAAGGGATGAGTGGTTACATCCTTTACTTCTTTTCCCATTACGTAAATTTCAGCCTTATTTCTAATTTTTATAGAATCTAAATATTGCTCTCCAGTTCTAATTGCCATAGGAGTATGTATATTTTAAAGTTTTTAAACTTTTGTATATGTTTCTTATGAACGATATTCAAAGCCTTTAGTAACTATAAAAAATTTTGACCATGACATAAGAAGAAGTTCCACAGACTAAAAATCATTACCAGTCAGGATATAACACAATGAAACTAACACATAGAATAATTTGAGCAATAATACAGCCCTTACCTTTAGTACTAACTATATAAGCAATCTATTTGTATTTTTAACCAGGCTCTGGCAATATGCCACGATAGGCAATCTATTTTATTAGTAGCGAGTAATTTATTTAAGAGTCTTCACACTTTGCCTAACCTCGTGATATTGATCTTTAGCAATAAACTTTATAGAAATAACTACAGTTCATCCAGATAACCGGGATGGAAATACTTATGTCTTACTTAACGTCTTATCAAAATTACTAGAAAAATGATAACTACGCAAAAATCATTTCTCACCCATTGAGTTGTTTTCTTAATTATCATTATTTCAAAATATTATAAATTTCTCGAGAATGGAAGAGGAAAGAAGTTTTTACTTTGCATATTAAGTGAAAATGTTATTCTCGTATTATAGCTTTTTAAATCTTGTTTTTTATTCTTATACAATGAAATCCTATTTACTTATTCCTCTTTTCCTAGTCCTTCTCTCAATCATCCCTTCATCTATGTTTATTATTCATACAGTCTCACAAGAATCAAGTGTTACTGCAGTACAACCATTAGGTATAACTACAGGTGGTAATTACTTATATGTTACTACGCTTAATGGTATCGTTACCTTAACTCCTAATTTATCAGTAGAGGATTTTATACCGCTTTATGGTTCTACAATACCTTTAATAGTAAATAACACTTTGTATGCGACTAACTATTTTAATAATATATTAAGTATAATTAAAGATAATGAAATTGTTGGAAATATTTCTTTAGGAGGAAACTTTAAACTCATAGGTAAAGCTCCTTCATTACCAAGAATGTTTTATGGATATGGTATGGCTTTCGATCCTCAAAAAAATATACTTTACGTTGCAGATAGTAACTTAGATTATGTAGTTGCTATTAACATTACTAATGATAATAAGACTTTCATTTACGGTTTAGAAGAGCCAACAGATATCATTTATTACAACGGGCTAACTTATGTATTATGTTATTATAGTGATCATATTGTAGTCCTAGATGGAACTCAAGAAATAGAGACTATAAATGTAGCTTTACCCCCCTCGATGGGAATTATAGTAAACAATCTAATGTATATATCATCCTTTGATTATAGTTACGTTATAGTATTAAACTTAACAAGTGGTAAACAAACTCTTATCCCTACTGGTAACAATCCCTATTTCTTTGCTTATGATCCAAATAATGGAAATGTGTATTTAACTGAATTTGGTGCAGGGAAAATTGCTGTTATCCACGATACCAGAGTTGTAGGAAATTACTCTATAGGTTCTCAACCAGCCGATATTATATACTTTAATGGTCTTTTATACGTGGTTCTATATGGAAATAACGAGATAGTAGCACTAAATCCTAATAATATGAGTGTAGTCTATTCCATTACTTTAACAGCTACTTATACTGATGCGATTGCTTATGGCTCATCAGTTTACGTTACAGAATATTATAATAATAGAATAGTTCAAATAAATTCTTCTGGGGAATTTGAGATAAATCTAGATTCAAATCCTTATAGTATAACTGAAGGTAACGGAATCATTTATGTTACTTGCCCTAATTCGAATAGAGTAATCGAATTATCGCCAACATTAAAAATACTAGGCTACATAAAAATCGACGATCCTACGTGGATAATTTACTATAATGGATATTTATATGTCACAAGTTACAATAAGAACCTTCTATATGTCATACCCCCTTACGGGGGGAATATTACTATTAGTACTGGTAAAGGACCAAATTATATAACCGTCTATAATGGAGAAATAATAGTTACTGATCAATTATCTAACCAGCTTACAATTTACCAAAATGGCATAACAAAAAATATAAACTTGAGTTTTCGCCCTCTGAGTGTTATAGGTTATGACGACTACATTTACGTAATAGGGAACGATAGAATAGCTATATATAATGATAACTTCACGCTGTTAAACGTTATTTATTTTACACCCGTTAGCTTACCTATTCCAATTCTACCATTTGAAGAAGCATTAGTCTATAACAACTCAGTTGTTATCGCTTATGGAAATAATTTAGGAATATTTAAAGGAGTGAACGAGATATCCTCTTATCACTTTAATACTACGATTATGAGCGTAACAACGCTTAATGGAAATATTTATGTATTTTCACCAGAATCAGAAGTAGTTATATTACAAAAACCTCCCGTATATTCACTAGTAATTCATGAGGAAGGCTTACCTAAAGGGACTGAATGGGGGATCGAAATAAATGGAAGTGTGATTAAAACCATTAGCTCGACATTAATATTAAACTTAACTGAGGGAGTTTACAATTTAACAATTCTAATACCGAAATATTACTATTCTAATATTACATACGAAATTGTAAACTTAACATCAAATCTTACAATTTCTGTTCACTTTTCAGCAATATTATTCAAAGTCTTATTTGAAGAAAAAGGTTTACCTAATGGAAGTCAATGGGGAGTAATAATAAACGGAACTAAAATATTATCATCCAATATTTCAATAGTCTTAACTTTACCAGAAGGTATTTATAACGTGAGTATTATTAGTCCAGTCTTCTATAAAACTAATCAGAGCGTTATGATTATTAATATATCGGGTAATCAAACCTTTAAACTACTATTTACACCAATTCTTTTCAACGTGATATTTAATGGGTCTGGATTACGTAATGGCATGGAATGGGAGGTAATAATAAACGGATCTACTTATTCGACGAATTCCTCCACACTAATTATTAAACTACCACATGGAATATATTCATATACCGTTATAGCCCCTAAAGGATATAATTCCTCAATTGTTAGAGGAGAATTTACTTTAAGTAATAACTTAACAATTACTATATCATTTCAAAAAATTGTTATAAACACTTCAACTAGTACAACAACTAAAGCAACAACTACAAAAACAACAGCAGTAACTACTTCATCCTCTTTTACCTTTGTTCATTCAAATAATTCTACTAATGTTAAAGTGTATATTGGAGTCTTATTAATCATTATAATTGGGGTTATCCTTTCGGTATTTATAATGAGAAAACGTTAAGTAGTTTCGTATTTTATTTTTATTACCTGATCTGGGTAATATATATTATAGGTTCTTAAAGTAAGGTAAAGTTTATACTCTTTTCCTTTTAATAACCCTAATAAAGCTACTTTATCGAATTTTATCAAAACTTGGTTGTTTCCTATCTGTAAGCTTTGAGGCTGTATAGACAATGGAGAATACGGTAAATTTTCTATTTTTACTGAAGAAATTACGCAAGGCTGAGAGACATAAATATTAAGGTATACTGTGCCATCAGACTTCAATATTCCGTTTCCGTTAATTACAAAAGTAGTCTGTGATTGAGGCATCGATGTTGGCGTGTATGATTGGGATAAGGTAGAGGGTAATACTTGTTTTGTCGGTTGTGGAGATGGAATCTTTTGCGTTTGATATGGCTGTTGCTGTACACTTCTAGTCTCTTGTGACTGTAACCTATGTACCTTAACAGTTTCCTTATAGTAGATGGGATGGGTTATAGTTAGTTCCTCATTTCCTTGAGTTTTTATTTTACTTGAGAGAACATTTTTAGTTGAAGGGGCCCTTATATTTGACATGAGCGGAAAATAATGAGCAATTTGTTGTGAACTTATCTTCCTTAAACCTAAATAGGCTATTATATATCCAAAATACGATAAAACTACAGAAGTTATTAGCATTCCTCCGTTTTTTAACGTAGAATTCTTCATTAGCTCTCCTAATCTCATTAACCCTATTCCTAAAAATATATTGCCACTAATATAGAATATTAGAGTTAATATTTCAGCTGAAATCCAGGCTAATATAGTAATTATATTAATAACTGAAACCAATGCAGATAATAAGACTAATAAATTGCCAGTAAATAAAAAGATTGAAGCAATAACATTTAGTAAAGCACCTAATGTAGTGTTATGATCTAAATTTAATACTCTTAAACCTATTCTAATTCTATAAAAAGACGCCATATTAATAATACCTAAAAAAGCTCCGCTTAAAATCATTGGAGAAAATATTGATAGGAGAAATCCATTAATTGTCACGTTCATGGGCGGTGTGATTCCAAAAAGTAAGGATATATACCAGATAATAACTGCAAGAGGTAAAGATAAGATAATAATTAGCATACCTAAACTGAGATATTTAATTGCAGAAGAGCTCATATGATAATCGTGGACTATGTTAATAAAAAATTTTAACGTTAAGTAAAAGTCAAGAATACTTTTACAGTTTGGCCATTACTTAATACTAACGTAACTGAGTAAACACTTCCCCTAATAAAACCTGTTAATGGTGGAAATTGTATTGTAACGGTATTATTACCAGGATTCAGAATATATGGAGTTATTTTATCCCAACTTACTGAAATTAATGTATTATCTATAGAAGCCGACTGGATCTGTAATTGCGTAGAGGAATATAAGACAAGAGAAGCCTTACCGTCAGCAGATAAACTTCCAGTACCTACTTGATAAACTGAAACACTCGGTGTGGGTACAGCGGGAGTAGGTCCTATTGGAGATGGTGAAAGTCTTTTCAAAACATCATCTATACTAATATACGTCAATATCCATCCAACAAAATTAATCCCAGGGATAATTATTAGAATTCCACCAATCCACATTAAATCGGATTGATAAAATCTACCTAAGTTATATATAGAAAGTCCAATTAATAAACCACCAATAAATTCTAGTAGGACACCTAAAACTACTAGTATAGTTCCAAATATAGCTAGAATAGGACTTATAGAGAATAACCCTACAATACCTATAATACCACCTAAAAAGATTATAATATATCCCCACGGTAGTATATTAGCTCCGGTTATACCATTCCTAACATCTTTACCAGTTTGTAAAAATAGGTTAAAGGCATCTTTTAGCTTAGGAATCGCTACAAACAGTAATATTATGAAAGCTACAATGGAAATAACCTCAGAAAAAACCGTTACTACCCCAATAAACCCAATAAGAGTTGCTATTATAAACCACAGCGAAGCATCTTTTAGCTTATTTAACGCATTTACGTCGAGATTTACAGACATTATTCATACTTTACTTAGAGAGATTAAAAACTTACTTATCACTTCTTTGTTTATTACCCATATATTTTATATACTCTAAAACTCTAGGAATATTTATTTTCATTGGACATACTTCCTTACAATTACCTGAGTGAGTGCAGTATAGAGCCGGTTTGTAATCATTATAAATAATATAAGACCACATAGCACCCATCGGTCCACTATAAGGAGCATCTCCCCAGTTCCCGTCTAAAATTCTATAGATTGGACAGTGAAGATGACATCTTCCGCATCTAATACAGAGTAGGGCTTCCCTTAGAATTGGATCCTTACTTGCCTTTAACCTACCGTTATCTACTAAAATAAGGTGAAACTCTTTAGGGCCATGTGCAGGGCTAACTCTTTTCATCTCAATATCTCCAGTGGAGCTGGGACCAGAAGTAACGTTAATATACGTTGGGGGATATAAACCAGCATAAGCTGCTTGAACTAAAGCCTCAATTAAAGCGTCTTCAAGAGTGGGAACTATTTTTTCGACACCAACAATTGCTATATGAACTGGTGGGACTACTGTACTCATTCTAATGTTTCCCTCATTTTCAACAAGAACTATGGAACCTACATCTGCTGCAACTGCATTTGCACCAGTTATTCCAACATTAGCTGACAAAAACTTATTTCTTAAAAATTCCCTAACCTTTTGCACAAGCTCCTCATGAGAAGAACTCTCTGAAACATCAAAGCCCAACTTCTCTTTAAGCAGTTTTGCAACCCTCTCTTTTGTCATATGAACGGCTGGAGCAATAATATGTGAAGGTGGTTCATCAGCTAACTGAATTAAAAACTCTCCTAAATCTGTTTCCCAAACCTCATTTCCCAGTTGTTGCAAATATTTTCTAATTCCCGATTCATACGCAACCATTGATTTTCCAAACACAACTATCTTTCCTTTTCCAACTATCTTTCCTACAATCTCCTTAGCTTCTTCAGCATTATTAACAAAATAAGCATTACCACCAGTTCTTTTCACAGACTCTAACGTTTGTTCTACATAAGTTTCTAAATCAGACAAAACTCTCATTTTAGCTTCTCTGAGTTTCTTAGCAAGATCTAGAATATATTTATGATTTTCAAGTATTCTGTGAACTCTCGGTACATTATTATTTATTGTCCTTTGTATTGCGATTTCCCAATCTTGACTCATTCAACCACCTCAATCCAATCTTTTACATTACCGTACTTTGAAAGGTTAGCATAGCACATTGGGCAAACTACAATAATATTCTTACTAAGCTTAGACAACTGTTCTACCCTAGCTTTAGCAATTTTATCACTTAAATCTGGATTAATTGGCTTTATAGGTGAACCGCAACAGAATGAAGTATCTATGCCAGTAATTAACTCGTCCTCCACAATCTTTATACCAGCTTTTCTAATTAAATCTCTATATGCATCTCTTAAATTAAGGAAGCGAGAGTAAAGACAAGAATCGTGAATTACGAAATTTTCTTCCTTGTTTACTCCTTTTACATCTTTTACAAGTTCTAGGTAACTGACTATCTCTAAATCAAAGTGCTCTACGAATTCATTATACCTTGAAAGCGCATTATGAGTATGAGGATCGACTGTTATTATTCTTTTTATTCCCTTGTTCTTGAAAAAGTTATATACACTTTTCGCGTATTGACCGAATTCGTCTAAATAACCTAATTCAAGAAGTATGGCTCCACTATACGGCTCTTCTTCATAAAGATATGCGAAATTTAACCCATTTCTTTTAAGAAGTTGAGCTATTTTGTTCAAAATTCTGTAAGCTCTTTCTATCTCATCTTTGCTAGGCTTAATAAATCTACCTAAAAAGGATAAGGATGATAGCTTTTCAGCATATGGTATGAACTTCGAATAGACCTCACTTAAAGATGCTGTTTGGTACATGCAAGAAGTATAAAGTATTGTTTCCCCTTTACTAGGTAAATCTTTCGCCCAGCCAGCGCATATCTTTTTATCAATAGGATAGGGAAAAGAATATTTTTGTAAATTATCATAAATTAATTTTCCCAGCATATATTGTAGTTTTTGGGACGAAATAAAAATATTTGCTTATTAATTTTTCACGTTACATTTATCTATTAGCTCTAACAATTCCATATTCCTTACAATTCTATGCTTCACCTATAAGATATGCAATTTCAAACTTAATCATTACATAATTTTTAATTAGCGAGATTTTTTGAATTATTAAATTAAATAAATATTGAGAAATTATAAATTAAATTAAATCATAAATTTTATTAACATTCCAAAGCATGATTAGTAGTTTAAGGAAATTCCCTCACCATAAAAAATTATAATATTTGCTCATTAACCAATAAATACTTTGAATTTACTTCCTTACTTTATTTCGTTAATCACAAGGAATTTTCAGTTAATAAGACAATATATCTTACATTTGTTTAACGTAACGTAAAAATGTAAAGATTTTCCTATAAGTGCTACATGATTTTTGCCAATATTTTAAAATTTTCCTGAATGTGCACTCAAATTTGAATTAGTACTTTTGAACAACGAGAAATTAATTAGGAATAAAGTATTTTATGTTGTCTGAGATAGTAATATTTATGAAAAGACTACTCAAATGGTACGCAATATACAGATTAATATTGTTTTTCCTTAAAAGGAGAAGGAGGTGAGGGAGAATTTCATTCATGTATTATTTAGGAAAAGAATTACAGAAGAGAAGTGAAGAACTAAGTAGAGGTTTCTATGAGCTAGTCTATCCACCAGTTGATATGTATGAGGAAGGAGGATACCTAGTAGTAGTCGCTGATTTAGCTGGTTTTAACAAGGAGAAAATTAAAGCAAGAGTTAGTGGACAAAACGAATTGATAATAGAAGCAGAAAGGGAAATTACCGAACCTGGAGTGAAGTACCTAACTCAAAGGCCAAAATATGTTAGAAAAGTGATAAGATTACCCTATAATGTTGCCAAAGATGCTGAAATATCTGGGAAATATGAAAATGGTGTACTAACAATTAGGATACCGATAGCTGGGACATCTGTTATAAAGATAGAATGACTTAATTTTCTTTTTTAAACCCTATTTATAGTTAATGCAAATATACCTATTAATATTGAAACAATAGCATCGTGAGACATTAAGTAATAAATTATTGCTATAATAACCAATATAGGGGCTATAATACTACCCCTATTACTCTTCTTAGCGGGCACTACAGGTTTTTCTAGTAAGGATAATCTAAATTTTTTTATCGCTGCTTCCATCGTATTTCTGATATCATCAAACATGGCACTCCATTGAAGTCCTTCTTCTTCAATTAACTTCTGTAAATTTACAAAGAAATTAAAATCTGGATCTATTTGTGTGCAAGTACCTCCAAGTACTGATGTCATTCTTATATATATTGCTAACTTTTCTGGTATTTTTAGTGGAAAACGATAAAATACTTCATTTGCCGCGTTAAGGAAAGTTTCTACTTCTAGGGTTTCTACTGAAATTCCCTCAAATGTTTTTAAGAATAGCTCTATACCTTTTGCTAATATTTCCCTATCTGCTTCAGGCTGAATAGCCCCTAATTCTTCAAGGACTTTTACTAAACCTATTGCGTCTAGCCTTATTAGGGCAGCGTAAGCTCTTAAAAGTCTATTTCTTGTCTCTTTATCCATTCTTCCAACCATTCCGAAATCGTAAAGTATTAAATTCCCTTTTTCATCAACAGCTAAATTCCCAGGATGAGGATCAGCATGAAAATACTCTTTCGTTAATAATAATAACATAAAAGTTCTAAATACCCTGTATGCTAAATAATCGGGCTTTACAATCTTTTTAGCCTCTGGAGAAGTGACTTTATACCCTTTTAAATATTCCATGATAAGTACTCGTTTAGTCGCATAATATGATTCTGGCACAATAACATCGGGAAATTCTTCAAGCTCCTCTTTAATTTTTTTCATGTAGAATGCTTCTTTAGTAAAATCCATTTCTTCAAATATTCTCTTACTAAAGTCATTCACTATTGCCCTTAAACTTTCATAAAAGGACTCATCAAATAGATACTTTGTTAAAGGTAATAAATTCTGGATAACTTTTACATCTCTTTCTGCGATTTCCTTAATTCTAGGCCTATTTACCTTAATCACTACTATTTTGCCGGACTTTTTTTCTTTTGCTAAATAAACTTGACCTATACTTGCTGAAGATATTGGTTTCTTCTCTATTTCATATTCATTAAACTTCTCCCCTAAATCTTCTCTAAGTATAGGTTCAACTTCCTCCCATGGTGCTGGAGGAACTTCGTCTTGTAATTTAGATAATTCCTTTAGATAAGGTTCCGGTAGAACATCAGAATGAACAGAAAGAACTTGGCCTAATTTAATAAATGCTGGTCCTAAAGAAATAAACGCTTCAAGTAATTTTCTTCCTTCTTTTCTCATTTCCTCTTCATCAATTTTTTCTCCCTTAAATTCCCTCTGCCTAAATTCTCTAAGCTTCAGAACTCTAGGTGCTAATTTAATTATTACTTGAAGCTCTCTAATCATATATAGAAATAAAAAATATAGCTTTTATACTATTAGCTTAGGCCTTATCTTAAATCTTCTGTAAAGGATAAGCAATAACGAGGGACTTAAATAGCTCCATAGTACAGTAGTTTCCAGTATAGCTGCTACAGCAAATGCGAATCCTAATTCTTGCAAAATTGAAGCCTTTACTAACATTAATGAACCTAATGTACCAGCAAAAATTAAGCCTAGAAAAGCTATTGTTAACCTTAAATTACTAACAGAAATTTCAACTGCAGTCTCCATGTTATTTCCTTTTTCTAATTCTTCATGAACTCTAGCTATTAAGAAAATATTATAGTCCATTCCTATACCTATGATAATTGAAACTAAGAAAATAGGCACTACAGCAAATATCGAGTAGCCAAGAACATTAGTAAATATTAACCTTTCTAGAGCTAAAGTTATTGCTACAGCTGATAGTATTGTGTAAATTATTACTCCAGAAACAGCTAAAGACCTAGTCATAATAAGCAATAGGATAAACATTGTGACAGCTATTTCTCCTACTATAATGAAGAAGTTAGTCTTAACGAAGTTATAAATGTTAAAAGCATCTACGGGTCCTCCACCAACATAACCGTTCTTTATAATCTTTTCTATTTGCTGAACAATTTGAAATGCTTGATTAGAGAATGGTTGGTATTTTTGATTTACTACGAACAGCATATAGCCATGGGAGAAATACTGAGTATAATTATACTCTCCAAGTTCACTATAATTAACTATTCCTCCATATGGCGAAACGGGGGATTGTACCGCCGTAACTCCGGGTATACTATACAACTCTTTATATATACTCATTGCGTAATTATATGCTGTTTGATTAAAAGTACCGTTGTATGGAATAACCACATAAATAGGAAATATATTAGCTGAAGTAAACCTATTGCTTAATATCGTAACCCCTTGTGTTGCTTGAGAAGGCGGTAGTAAAGCTAAAACATTTAGTGTTAGTGGAGTGAACAAAGCTATAACTACTGAAATGACCACTATGGCTGAAATTATTCCAGCATAAAGTGATGGTCTTTTTATTGTTACTCTTTTACTCTCACTTTCTGTGAATTTCCTAGGGAAGAAAAGCTTATCTCCAGCACCCCTCAGTATAGCTGGGAATAAGGTTATTGCTGATAACCACACAATTACAACAGCCAACATATCAGAAATTGCTGTATCTGAGAAAAATGGTATTTTGTATATATAGATAAATAAAAAGGACAGCATAACTATTAGTGCAGTTATCGTTACTGCTCTTCCACCCCATTTAACAGCCTCATAAACAGCTTCCTCCTTACTCTTTTTCTTTCTTCTCTCTTCAATATATCTTGCTGCTATAAATACCACATAATCTGTGCCTAAACCTAGAGCTAATAATAGTACTTCGCTAGGTGTTAGGAAGTTCACTGTAATATTGAGAATTTTTATTACAACTAACCATAGAAAGACTGAAGCAACTAAATATGCTGAAATGTAAATAGTTAAGGGCATTATTGCAGCAACAAAAGACCTAAAGTAGATCCCAGCAAGAATAATTGCTAGAATAATACCCACAGGAATTGCTATGGAATATGCATTTGAAGCGACGTTCTTTAACTGATGACTAATTGGTTCCCCTCCAGTCAGATAAGTTTTTAATCCCATTTTTGTTTGAATATATTTTTGGAAATTAATTGCTTCTTGATAAGTAAAGTTTCCCTTCATAAAGACTAAGAAGAGGTTTGAAGAATATAAATTGTCGGTTATGTTACTTATTGGCTCTATAGGGAAAGTGTTAGAGGCTATGAGTTGTTCAACACTCTCGTTGCTTAATACCACATTAATTAGCTCACTTTTGTTAACAGTTAGAATCGGTGTGAAATTAGCATAATTAACTATCAATTTTACTGCTAAATCTCTTACGCTCACATTAGTTTGTAACATATATGCAAGTTCTAAAGTAGTAAGGTTACTCTTTTGTAAAAGAGCGGAAAGTTTAGTTAAATGTGAAGAGAATAGATAGGCTGTGAGATTACTCACATTGTCATATTTAATTAATTGTATGAAGAACCATTGAGGTAGATTTGTCTTATTTGAGGCTATACCAGATACATAATTTATGTAATCTTCAGTATTGTTAAAAGATAAAATAGTATATACGACTTCTTTGCTCACATTATAATGTAGTGAAATATAATTTACTGCAAATTGTACTGGGGTTTTAGAAATATTCTCATAGACGCACTGTATAAATTGCCTTTCTGTAGTTGAATTAACTTTACTAATTATTTGCTGTAAAGCTATCTCATTAAAGTTAGTAGAGTTAAACACTTCTTCAAGAAAAGTTGCTGGAAGTCCCGTTTCTTCCTCATAAACCGAGATAAGGACTTGAAATGGAGATTGTGTAAGAAGTAATTTTGTAAGTTCAAGAGGTATATGATAAGTATAATTGAAATAACTTATTGTTGCCTCTTCTATTACTGAAATATTATTGAAGTTTGTTATGTTAATGTAGTGTAATACAAATGAAACAAACTCAAACTGTGTTGTGTTAAAGAAATGTTCTGAAGCTTCATATACTGACTCATCTGCAACTAAATATATGTTAAACGGTGTTATTTCATTATTGCTCCAATATGTGTAAAATAAAGAGAAGTATGGTTTTTCTTCTTGTGGTAATTGCGGATATACTTTTTCATAAGCAATTTGATTAGCGAAAGTGACGTTATGCGTTTGATTATAGACTTCCTCCCAAACTTCTAGGAAATATGATACTGGGACGAACAAAAACTTTGACAGATTGTAGATAGTTTGATTTGTTTCAATTTCTCCGTTATGAATCTTAGTAAACGCAGTATAGTTTTCTTGTAATGCGTTATGAAGTTGTTCAATCTTTAGCGCAGTTGAATTTATTGTTTCACTGACGTTCAAAAACTCGTTCTCAACTTCTAGTGTTCCATTATGTAATTCTTCTAGCTTATTTATTTCAGAAGTTAGATTAGAATATTCATTGGAGAGTTTTGCTGAAGTGTTACTTTCACTTTTACTTATGTTCAGAAGTATGTTAGATAAATTATCTACCTCTGGGTATAATTTGTTAAGGGTGGTGTTAAGTATACCTTTTTCTATTGTATAGAAATCATAAATAGAGATATTGCCGTAAGATGTTAGATTAGCTAAAAATGAGGAATATTGACTAACATTACCCTCTATTATTAAAACTCCATTAGAGCCTGAAGCTCCTAGAAGCTTAAAGTAGTTTGAAACAATATTCTCAGCTTTAGCTGATGTACTGCCTGGTACTGAAATCGCGACTTGATAGCTTACAGATTTTAAGAAAAGAGAAGAAAGGGGTGTTGCTAATATAATTAACACAATCCAAATAATTATTACTATATACCATCTTTTTACGATAAATTTAGCTAGTCCATCAAACATAATTAAAAAGATATATCTATAGCTTATAAGACTAATCAATTTAAACCTCTAAATCATAAGTTTATTATGCCTTTTGAGAACATAAAAGAACTCGTTGAAGAATATAAAAAGATCTGGAGTTTAAATTATGCTTTAAGTTTAATGAGTTGGGATAGAGAAACTTACATGCCCCCAGCTGACGCTTCCGTAAGAGGAGAAGTTACTGGAGTATTTAGTGAGTTAATTAAGGAGGAATATCTAAAACTCAACAATTTGGTTCAGAAATATGAAGGAAAAGAAAATTTATCTGATGAAGAGAAAGGTTTCATTAGAGTACTAAATAGAGAAATTAAGTATTATGTTAAAGTTCCTATAGAGATAATTAAGGAGCTAGACAAGATAATATCTGAGGCGTTAATAGTTTGGAGAAATGCAAAGAATGAAGGAAATTTCGGTAAGTTTAAGCCCTATTTAGAGAAAATTGTGGATTTGGAGAGGAAGATTGCTGAGTATTTAGGATATGAAAAACATCCCTATAACGCACTTTTAGACCTATATGAAGAGGGATTTACGGTTGATGATGGTGATAGAATATTCAATATACTACTCCCTAATCTAAAGGACATACTAAATAAAGTAAGGGAAAAGGGCTATTATCCGGCTTCCCATCCATTAGAAAGTGTTGAATATGAGATTAAAGATATGGAAAAAGTAAATAGAGAAATTCTGAAATTACTAAAAATGCCAGAAGACTCATTTAGAATGGATGTTTCAGCTCATCCTTTTACGATTAGAATTTCTGGGAGTGATGTGAGAATAACTACTAGATATGAGGGGAAGGATTTCAAGGAGACAATTTACTCAGTTGTTCATGAAAGTGGACATGCTATTTATGAGTTACTTATTGATAAAAGCCTAGAAATGACCCCATTAGCCCAAGGTGCATCTACTGGAATTCATGAATCTCAATCTAGATTTTGGGAGAACATAATAGGAAGAAGTAAGGAGTTTATTCATCTTGTCTTTCCGATTTTGAAAAATAATCTCTCATTTTTGAAGGATTATGATGAAGAAGAGCTACACAAGTATGTAAATACTGTTAGGCCAAGTTTGACCAGAGTAGATGCTGATGAAGTAACTTATAATTTTCATATAGCGTTAAGATATGAGATTGAGAAGAAGCTATTGAACGAAGATATTAAAGTTGAGGAATTACCAGAAATATGGAATGATTTCATGGAAAAATACTTAGGAATTAGACCAAAAAATGATGGTGAAGGTATCTTACAAGATATTCATTGGTCTCAAGGGTCAATAGGTTACTTCCCTACATATACTTTAGGTAATGTAGTAGCTGGAATGATATATTCTTCTTATAAGAACTTGAAAGATGATATATCCCAAGGAAATTTTGATAATGTTAAATCATGGTTACGTGAAAAAATATGTAAGTACGGTGCTACTTATTCTCCTAAGGAGTTACTAATAAGAGCTTTTGGAAAAACTTACGATCCTAATGATTTGCTTAAGTATTTAAGAGAGAAGTATCTAAGCATTTGATCTTAGATAAATATTTAAGCATACTGTTGAACCCTTTTTTGTGAAAAGCTCATATTTACTTTATATTTCTATAATTCTCTTAATACTAGGTTTAATTATTTCGTTTATTTCGATAGAATCTAAACAAATTATGCTCTTTTATTATAATGAGAGTAATATCGCTTATCCACAACCAGGATGGCAAGACTATTATTGGAGTGTGTTAGTATATGGAAATCCGAACGCTACAATAATTACCTTCAATGAGACTATATTTCTAAAGAATGTTACCATATATCATTTTAATACAACGACAAGATACGTGTATATTGTACATGGTTATATACAACCATATGCATATCTTTCTCCATTTTCCCTTTTTTTAGTATTAACAGCCTCATTTATTGGATTTAAAGGAACAACTTTATTCTTCCAATCAAGAATACTAGGAGAAGAGCTAACAAAAGGTTACGCTGTAGGAGGTTCCTTATATAGATACGTGCTCAAAAGATTTTCCAGCTTCCTAATCTCTATTATTCTAGTAATAACTGTAGTTATTATACTCGAATCGCTTCATGGAAGAAATATAATAAAAACTATTTATGACATGAGTTTATTTAATTTAGGTAACAGTTCATATTTTGGAATTTCAGTTACTAGCCTAGTTTTAACAGCCTTAGCTTATACTTCTTTACTTCTAGGAATCTCCTTTGCACTAACTGTATATTTAAGTGCATTTCTTTCAATTTATAGTTTGACCAATAGGAGGCTAAGAAATATTATTGATAAATGGAAATACATTGGTACCGCATTAGCATCATGGGTACTATCAATAATAGTAATTTACCTTTTACATTTCTTCCTCGACATTTTCCCTTATGGTACTCCAAAAGAGAATATATTCCCGTATTTATTCATGCCACTCATATCCTTATTTTTCCCCTATGTAGGAATATTTAGTAATAGACTTCTATCTAATGTAAAAAGTATTCCAGCTAATTACAAGGGATTAAAAGAAACCATCCTAATTTATAGGCATTTACTAGGTAATGTGACGGTAGTAATGTTATCATCAATATCCTCAGCATTTATTGAAATGTTACTTGCTGAAATGCTAGTTGAAGGAATATTCTTATGGCCAGGTTTAGGTGAGTTATTAAAAATAGCCATATTTCATGGGGACTATAAAATAGTAGAAGGAGTGATGGTACTCTATTCTACTATTGCTCTGTTATCTAATCTGATAACTGACATTATTTATGGTGTTATGGATCCAAGGGTGACTAGGTAATGATTAGACTTTACGTATTGTTAGGACTATTTATTTCTATTGTAACTTTAAGTATATTCCTTGACTTTTATCAATTACCTAAAGGGAAACCATTAACACCACCTAATCCCTCATACCCTTTAGGTACTTATATCAATGGAGAAAATATGATAAATGTAAATGCCGTTGCAATAGTTAACACATTAGTATTTGGTAGTATAGTTGGCATACTTGAGACGTTACTATCAGTAACTTATGGTGTTATTGCAGGGATTATAGGAGGGAAAGTAAGAACTACTATGGTTAGAGTTGCTGACTCTATAAATTCTATACCCAGATTACCTTTCTTACTTTCAATAGCATTGTTTTACGGCATACCTACTGGAACAGCATTAAAAGCAAATTTTTTCGTAACCGCTATAGTAGTCGCCCTAACTGGTTGGCCCCTTTTTGCTAGACAAATTGCTGAAGTAATTTATACTCAGTCCATTGGGAAATCGTTAAGGATAATAATTAAAAGGATTCCAATAAGAATAGGTTTTCACGTTTTGGGAGTAAAGCAGACCATTCAATTAATTATACCTTCAGCTATAGACGGAATATCTACTTACACAGCTATGGGTGTTATTGGAGGTGTTGGTGATCCGAGATATCCGACTCTGACTACATTACTTAATACGGCATCACACTTAATTCCAGACTGGTGGCTGTTTCTTATACCAGCAATATTTAGGGGTATTATACTTATCCTACTTCAATTATTAGCCGATGAAATAAGGAGGATTTAAAAATGTTAAAGTACGAATGTTTAAGCGTAAAAGGAAAGTTAAACTGTTTCTCACTTGAGATTAAAGAAGATTCTGGAATATTAGGACAAAGGGATAGTGGTAAGGAAGAAATAATAAATGCTACTTTTAAGTTGACAAAAGATTTTAGTGGACGAATTCTCTTAGATGACATAGATATTACAAGATACAATGAAGAGATATATTGGACTAAAATTTCTGTTATATTTTATGATCCAATGAAATTATTTAATCCGATCTACGATATAGCATCACACTTTATTGAAATTGGGATAAGCCATGGAATTGAAAATGAAGAGGCTATTTTAGAGACTGCTGAAGAGATTTTAAAAATATTGGGCATGAAGAAAGAGGTACTTTTCTCTTATCCGAATCAGTTAAAACCATTAGAATTAAAGAAGACAGCATTAGCATTAGCTTCATTTCTTGAACCAGAATATATCTTCATAGATGATATTGAATATAATTTAAGCACTTTAGAAATAGAACTTCTAATTAACTCTATTTTGGATTTAAAAGAGACATTCAATATGAAACTTATTGTTTTTGATAACGATCCAGCAGTTATATCTAGATTAACTGACTATGTTGTAGTTCTTTATAGGGGTGAAATAGTAGAAGAGGGATACAATGTGATTGAATATCCTTATCATCCGTATACAATAGATTTAATTAGAGGTGAATTGAAAGGAAAAAACCTAATTGGGAAAGGATGTATATATAGTGAAAATTGTAGGTTTTCAACTCTCAATTGTAAAAACATTACTCCAAAGCTAGTTGATCTAGGAGGTAGAAGGTTAAAATGTTTGGGATTCCCATGGTAATACAAAATATATCTGGGAAGTTCATTTCAAACATAGATTTAGAAATACATAAAATAAGTTGCATAATTGGGAATTCTGGAAAGGATAAAGAGGAAATAGAAGAAATATTGCTAAAAAAGACAGATACAAGAAAGGTTAGGATAATTCCTAGAGACAGAATTAACATTCCCTTAAAAGTCTCTGAGGTATACAACCTTTATGAGAAAAGATTTGGTAAAAGATCTCAATTTATTCTTTCCCTTTTAGACTTAGATGAAAATGCTAAATTAGAAGAATTATCTGAGTTTGAAAAGTTTAAAGTAGAACTAGCTCAGGTTGCATTTGGTGAAACAGAGCTTCTAATAGTAGAAAACTTCATGGAGACTTTTGAGGAACAATTGAAAAATTTAGCTATAAAGGAGATAATTAAAATATCAAATCTATTAGATTTTAAAATCTTATTTTTCTTTAGTGATCTCGATTATATAAATGTATGTGATAGAATATATGTAATTTATGGCGGAAGACTATTAGAATATTCTACGAATAGTTCTGAGTTTTACCATCCTTATACACTTGCGTTAAAGAACTCTACTCTGAATATCGGTAAAAAGGGAGAAAAGATAGAAGTTAATTACATAGGTGAGCCGGCTTTTAGAGGTTGTCCTTTTCATGATTATTGTACTTTTGCAAAAAAGGATAGAAAATTATTTAGAACATGCGTTACCTCATTCCCACCTAAAGTTATAATTAATAGGAATGAAGTGTATTGCTGGTGGTATTCATCTAGAGAATGACTTTAAATATTCTGCTAACTTCTTATAATTCGGGTTATTACACCTATTTACTAATCTGACTACCCCAAAATTACCTCTAATTTCTGGTTCAAAATTATCTTTTTTTGCGAATAGTACTCCAGCATAATGTATATTTCCAGCTAACATTTCCTTAACAATATCTTCTGTAGGTGGAAATGGAGTTACTATAAATGCTATACCGTTACACCAATTTATTGTTGGTATTGACGTCCCTCCTAAAGCTCTAGCTTGCATTAAAACTTCAGAAATCAAATCTTCAAAAGAAAATTCAATTATCTCATGAACTATAATCTTTTTGTAGGGCTCGTATACAATTTGAATTGAGCTCATATTTTTAGTATACTCAGCAGGATATAAATAATTGTAACGAGAGCTATACAGATATTAATTATCCTACTCAAATCCTTTTTAACATTTATATAGGATAAAAGAAAGCCCACTAAAAAGATTGTCAAAGATGATACTATCACGAATAAAACTATATAGGTTAACCCTAGGAGAAGACCTACTTCTGAAGCTAACACTGCAACAACAAGCTTTGAAGGAGTTATAGCAAAAGCCCCTTGAAGTATGCCAGATCCTAAAGACTTTGACACATTAAATTCGAATTCTTTTCCTACTATCTCTCCGTAAAGTAAAACTACAGAAAACCCTAATCCTATAAGATCACCAATTAGTTCCAATTCTGGAATTATTGAAAGTATAATTACGAGGGGTAATGCTATCGATGCAAAACCGATTCCGTGGGAGAGACCAAATACTGCATAGTCCCTCCTAGTTTTCATCAATCTTAATGTTACTATATGATCTGGTTCAAATGCGTGGGATATTGCCAATGCTAAGATAACTACAAATACTATCAGTGGCACGATTACTCATTATAACGGGAAATAAAAAACATGAGTGAGAATCCTAGTGAGTTCCACTCATACTATCATTAATGATAAAACTTCATTATGTTTTAAAAAATTTTAAAAAGTAATAATTAAAGCTTAAATTTGACACCCAACAATTAAGTTTTGCAATGACTGAAAATAGAAATAGCTTGATCTTAGCTTCGATTATTTTAGTCCTTATGACAGTATCAGCAAGATCAGTAAACAATATGGTAACCACAACAGTACCACTTCTGGGAAAATATGTTCTCTCTTTACCAGATTCTATAGTTGGACTTTTATCCACAGTCATGTTCGCCTTTACTTTTCTTTCAACATCTTATCTTAATCCTAGATTAAACGCACAATTTAGAAGAAAAGTGTTTATAGCTTCTAATGTAATAATAGCACTCTCATTAATCTTATTTAGTTATTCAAACGTTATAACTATTTGGATTATTTCAGCATTAGCCGGTTTAGTTTTTGGCTTTATAATGCCAAACCTCGTCACAGCAGCTAGTTTAACAAAGGATAGGAGATCGGCAGAGAGATTATTATCGCTTTATTCTACAAGTTTAAGCCTAAGTCTAATAATAGGCCCAGCTCTGGAGTCTTACTTATTGACAATGTTTAACTACAGACAAATTTTCCTTTGGTTCTTACCATTAGCTATCCTAGGAACAATAATTTCCTTTAACATAAAATTCCCTGATGTAAAAAGAGAAGAATCTGGAATTTCTGTGCTTAAAAATAAGGGATTAATTGCATCTATTTTATCAATAACTACCTATAATGTACCGTTTGCAGCATTTACAACATTCTTAGCAATTTTAGCAAAAGAAAGGTTTGACTTATCTAACTTTGAGGCTTACTCTGTCTTTTTACCTTTCTATATTATATCATTTTTAACTAGGTTGTCAATGACTATAAGACCATTTAGGGATTTAAGACTACCGTTATTAGTTTCAATACTTATTACCATAGCTGGTCTAATAGGTATACTATATGCACCTTCATACTCTCTGTTTCTAGTCGTAATAGCACTATTAGGAATTCCTCACGGTTCAATATTCCCGATGTCTACAATAATGATAAGTAGGGCTACAAGGATAGAAGAAAGAAACGCTGTAAACTCCTACTTCTTAGCGTATAACAATATATTATTCCTTTTAGTTCCAGCTATTATTGGTTTTATAGCAATCTTCATAGGCTTAACATTAGCAATTACTTTACTAGTAATTCCAGTAGTTTTGTCGTCAATACTCTTCTTTAAGATGTTCTGGAATGATGAGATCACACGATGAAGGTTAACAAGTTCTTATTTTCTAGTTATAATTTGAATTAAGTAGACTATTTCTAAATTAAATATTAATAAGATTTTCAATAAATATTAAATTATCTATTTTTTTATCTTTTAACTCTTTTTCCATTTTAAACAATGCAGTAATCCCGAGCCCCTTAGCCGTAGCAATAACTGACGCATCAATTATAGAAAGAGAATTATTACACTTTACTTTAACAATCTCGTCGGCAAAATCTAATGCGTTAACTAACTTGAAATAACCTGAATCTAAAAGTTTCATAATTAGTTCTCTGGCTTTATCCGTCCCATATCTTCTACATATAACATAAGTTAACTCAATTAGAGTTAAATTAGTGATTATAGGTTCTAATTTCCCTCTACTGACTAACTGGATAAATTTCTCTCCGAGTTCAGAGCCTTCTAAAACCTCAACCAATACTCCAGTATCAACTACTACTCTCATCTTCTATCCTAGACCTCTCAAATTCTTCCCTAATCCCTTTAGCAGAACCTAAAAGAGATATCAATAACTGCGAATCTTTTTTACTTCTTTTATTCTCCTCATAAAAAGTTATTAAATATCCTATAGCCTCATTTAAACTAACCTTTTTACCTTTACTTAATTGCAACTCAGCTGCAATTTTAACTAATTTATCTTTCACATCCTTACTAACTCTTATAACTTCAGTCACATGAAAGAAATCAGAACTTATGTATATAAAGTTTACTTTGTATACTATTTTGCATAGTGTTTTTTCATCAGAAGTTAAACTCATCATTTTTTCTCAAATTTAAAAGAATGTTCCAAAAAATCTGCTTTGATAAAAATTTAATGAACTATGGAAGACACCAAAATTTTGTAAATGATATTAGACTATTTCTAATAAAAAAATAATATACAACATACATTTGCTATCCAAAGAGTTACACTAGATAGAGTCTCTCTCTACGATATCATTAAAAGCTATTGATGTGGTAAAATATCTGTAATACATTTATTACATGGGCGTAAATCTTATAATATACGAATTCGATTCTTTACATATGCCAGTAATTAGTATAAGAATCGATGAGAAGTTAAAGAAAAAGATGGACGAATTGAGTTATATAAATTGGAGTGAAATAATAAGGAGGAAGATAGAAGAGGTAATTGAGGAGGAAGAGAAGAAAAAGAAAGGGAAAAGAAAAGATTATAAGAGAATTGCAGAAGCCTCAGTCAAATCTTATGAATTCTTCTTAAATTATGGCGGTAAGAGTTCGGAAGAAATTATAAGAGAATGGAGAGATAAGAATTGGCAGTTATAGATGCTTCAGTTGTAATAAAATGGTTTGCTAATGAAAATTATAGTAAAGAAGCCTTAATTCTTAAGGAGGCATATGTGAAAGGTTTAGAGGATTTATCTGCACCTTGTATTCTCCCCTTTGAAGTGCTAAACGGATTAAAATATACTTATAGTCTGGGAGAAAAAGAACTGGAAGAAGTAGGTAAAATTTTATCCGATTTTCAGATAACACTTTATGGCTTCGAGGACATGTTAGACGAAATGGTTTCCTTATCTCTTAGATACGGTATAACAATATATGACGCCGCCTATATAGCATTGGGTAAGGTTCTAAATGATAAAGTTTATACTGCTGATGAAAACCTAATTAGAAAAGTCAAAGAATTACCTTTCGTAGTTCACATAAAAGATTATAAACAACAATAGATAGTTTAACTTTTTCCTTCTTTAATTAGTAAACCTCATCAATGAATTTCTTAGCAGTTTCAATATCAATTTTTATTGGATTGCCACTATTATTAACTAAATTCACAAATACATCAACGTACCTTAAGGCATCTTCTAGCTTAGCATATTCACTGAGTTTTTTCCTTATACCTAAACTAGCCAAAAATCTTTCCATAAATTCATATAAAGGAGTATCATTAATTTCGATTTCTCGTAATTTATTTTTAGCAATTTCATAGTTTAGCTTTATTGCATGAGGAAGAGAAATACAAGAAGTGATACCATGCGGAATGTTATATCTTGGACCATATACGTATCCAAAGACATGACTTATTCCCATCCTTACATATCTCATTGTTAGTGAAGATAACCAAGCTCCAATTTGACATAATCCTCTATTCTCTAGTGAATCCAGATCTTTTAAACATCTTATTAATTTCTTAAATCCCTCAATTGCTAATGAATCTGTAAATGGATTTGAATCTTTGGAATATAAGGCTTCTATTGCGTGATCTATAGCCCTAACTCCAGACGCTAAAAGTAACCATTTAGGAGTCTCTAATGTAGCCCTTGGGTCTAAAATTATCACATCAATATCCTTTCCAATTTTACTTTTCTTTAACCCTTCTGACGTAAAACCTCCAGATTGCGTATGCTCTGCTCCAGCAAATGTTGTAGGTACTGCTATATAATATCCCCGAAAGGTTATTTTTATACCATCAATTATACTCCCCCCACCCAAACCTATAACAGTATCGTAATTTGAGAGAGCTCTGGCTAATTTATCTACATCCTCTTCTGGGGTATGTTGTCTGGGTCCTTCAATAACATCACCCTTAATTAAGCTTAATATGTTTGATAATAGTTTACTATTCAGTAAACTTCTAGTTGTAACTATAGCTACTTTACTACTTTTTACACTGCTTAACCACTCGAGAGCATCATTACCGTAGATAACTTGGGTTTTAGGATACTGTAACTTAAACACATAGCTCTTTTTGCACTAACAAATATATTTTTGTATTTATTAGGTAAATCGTGAGTGTGGACATAATGTCGTCATTAAGCTATTTATATTTCTATATTTACATTAGGATATATAAAATCTTTTCTTAGCGTCTTCTCTATATAGAGATTTTCATTAATTAATAAATTTATACTATACCCTAATGACGATACTATGCTACACTCATTTAAAACGTAAGTAAGAAAGAGTTAAAAGTATGCTTTATAATGTTTATTCAATCATAAGTATTGGTGCAGAAATATATTATGAATAGGCTGAGAAGCTTTTAGCTAAAGGCGGTCTCGTTTAAGCTTGTGAAAAATATTATAAGGCTGACGAAGAAGCTATAAAACTCCTCAAAGAAATAATAAAGGAGGCAGAAGAGTACGGGTGGGATTTTAAGACATTAATGATGCATTAACAGCTGTCTCATAAGCTTGGAGATAATATAATAGATATGTGGACATCAGCCGTAACACTTTTTACTGCAAGGAAATGTATGGATAAAGATTTAATAGAGAATTATAAGAAAGACATTAAGATACTAGTTGAGAAGACCAAACAAAGATTTAATATTAAAATTCTTAGAATGTTTTCTATTTAATTTAAAATATAAAACCAAGAATAATTTCAAAACTAATTAGGAGTTGAGGCTTACATATTTTAGATAATTTTTGTTAAATTTAACTCATTTTTATTGCATTATCCAACATCTCCTTAACTTTCCTAAAGTATTCTGTGATATCTGTCACTGAAAGCTTAGGCCTCATGAAACCCCCAGACGTGAAGAGTATAAGCCGAATTCCAGCCGTTTAAAACCCAATCCCCTAAATCCTTAGAAAGTCTATTTACTGCTGAAGCTAACCAGTACGTAAACCATCTTCCCTCTCTCATTGCCTGTTGACATTCTGGTGTGTTAAACTTCTCTGCTAAGGCTTTAACTATCTCTTCAGCAGTCTCATAAGCCTTTTCTGAAGCTTGAATTGCGTCTCCTTTAGCTAAATAGTCCTCTGCCTCAGCAAAATATTTCTTTGCCAATTCTATCCTTAAATTGAACGCTTCTTTAGGATCTTTCCTAGAAATTGCGTCAATTATTAAGTCGTTAACATCAATGTTGTATTCTTTAGCCCTCTTAATTAACTCCTCCACAAACAAAATATAATTTAGAGATTTTAAAAAGCAGAGTCGGCTTTTATCGCAACTAAAATTATTTTTAATCACTACTAGTTACTTAGTCCTCTAATTCCTTTTCTTCTTCGTGAAATTTACGAGACCAGCTCCTTATATAGGAGCCTTAAATCACTCTAATTTCAATTACTTTTGGAATTTAAATTTAATTTCTCCCAAATATCTTAATAGGTAATAAAATTTTATGCTAAGCTAAACTATAAAATATAATCTGAAGAATAGCTACTTCAAAGTTTATTCCTAATTTTAGGATTTAATATATCGTCAATTAAAGATAGAATGTATATTATTTAATTCTAGGTTATTAAAACTGTTGAATAATAATTTTATTAATAAATAAAATAGTCCCATAAAGTCATAGTGTCGTCACTAAGCTATTTATATTTCTATAAATTTTTATCACATAGTAATATATTAGTTCAATATTTATACTCTTTATAAAGAAAGCCATCTAATAAATTTATATGCAAATGACGACACTATCCATAAAGTCATTAACCACTTAAAATAAAATAGATTTTCCTATAATATTCTAAGCTAGATTTTCTAAGCTAATTGAAATGTCTCCATTGCTTACTTTAACAAAACTTTAATTAGCATAGGCAATAGGTAATCGTGTGGTAGATCCAAAAATAGTAATAAAGTTATTGGAGAACAGACCGAGACCTAGAGGTAGTAAGATTAGTGAGGAAGATTTAAAGAGACTGGCTAAGTTGGGAGAAGAAAACATGAAATTGCTCGAAGAGTTGGGCTGCTGGAAAATAGAAGGTGATGTAATATATTACAAGACTGGTTGCTTAGGGAATTACTTTCAAGAATAAGTGAATTAAAAGGTAGTGAGACCGATCGTTTCTTGAAGTTTTTGGCAATTTTAAATACTCTTTTGGAAGATAAGGGTCTAGGTAGGATTATTATTGTTGGTGGTTTTGCTGCAGAATTGTATTCTGGTAGAAGCTATAGAACAGGAGATGTAGATGTGATAATAGAAGGTGTGGCAGAAAACTTAGTGCGAGATTTGCTAAAGGAAATATCGGATTTTGGACTAAGAATATATTTACCTAAAATAAGGGAAATATCGGAAAAGGGGATTGATATAGTTGGTAACGTTTATAATAAAAGCAAACCTCCACTTAAGATACAAGTTGACTCTTATCACGTTTACATTATTCCTCCAGAAGAGGTGATATTAACTTATTTGGAAGCGTGGAAATTTTGGAATAGTACTGAGGATAGAAATAAGGCTGTCCTAGTTTATTGTGCCCAAAAGGATAGAATAGACATTAATTACATAAATCTCGAAAGTGAGAGAAGAGGAGTAAAGGATTTCCTTGAGAAGTTGAAAGATTATTGCTGACAAGATTTACTAAACTGACTTTCTATAAACTTGTAAGCATTTACACTATCTCTCATCTTAGGATAAAGACTTTCGTCCTCTTTACTAGATTTCATTAGTTGAGAAGGAGTTAATACTTTGCCCTTCATATTCTAGTTGAGTTCATATTCTGTTCCATTAAGCTCTTAACTGAAATTATCTTATTTGCCTGATAATATCACCATATACTAAGAGTTTAATTGAACTTATGCTTGCTGAGTTGAATAGTTGAGATTTTTAACGCCCCTCTCATATTCTGCTTTAATGAGAAAATTAAGCCTAGAGGAATATCTTAATGAGTATTTGCCTAAGCTTAATGATGAAGAGACTTACCTATTTTATCTAATTTCAAGAGATAGAGAGGCTAAACGGCAGGGGTTAAGAATAGATAAAGTACTTTATAGAATATGGGACGTTGAGCCTCTAAAGGCAGTAAAAATTCTTTCAGCAATTAGGGATAATGTTGAGTTTGAGGTTAAGGGAATAAAGATAAGAAAGGAGTGGATAAAGATAATGCATGTTTTAAATCCCGTCAATATTTCAAAGGCATCTAAGGAGGCTGTGGTAAGATTCTTGCAAGAATGTGAGAAGAAGCCTGATATTTCAAAAATACTCTTTTCTGAACTTCCTAGACATATAGACTTCAAGATTTTTATGGTAGATATAGATTCCAAAGACAGAAAAATAATTGAGCAAATGAAGGGTTTAAAACCTAGATTAGTTTTAACTACAAGGAGGGGATTTCACATTCACTTCTGGAGGGAAGATTTAGAAGACCCTCATGTCCTTTTTGCACTTAAGGATGTGGAAATAAAGACCAGAGATTCCATAGAGTACGTACCTATTAACCAAGGGGTATTTACTCCAGAAGCTTATGAAATAACTGATGTTGAGGAAATATATAGTCTTCTTGATTAATCTTATACATGACAAACTACGAGTAGTTTTAATTAACTAATCTTTAGCCTGATTGTATTTTATTCTCGCTATTAAGAACCACTACTTCATAAAAATTTATATAGATATTTTACGTATCATTATTTATGAGAGGGTTAAGCGAAGGTATTGTCCATCTTATTATCTTAACTGCTGCAGTTCTTATGACTCTTATAGTTGTAGCCTTTATCTTCGGACTATTTGGTGGTTTATCACCGCTAGTAGAAGCCTATCAAGTATATGATGCTGTGTTATATTCCCATAACGGACATTATTATCTAAATTTCACTATTAGGAATAACTTACCGATAACTATAACTAACGTAGAAGTTGTTGGTACTCCTTTAGTTAATTCCACTAATATACAACTCCAGGCTGGTACTCATTCCTTGACTGTTGAGTTTCCGCAATCATATACTCTAACTCAAGGAAGTATATACACGGTTGTAGTTAGTCTTGGCAATGGAAACAGTATTGATGTTTCTGCTTCATACGAATGACTTTTTATCTTACTTTATAAACTATTCTCGTGAAAAAAGTAATTGCAAAAAATTATGTGATTACTACTGACAGTGACGATTTATCTCAATTGCTCTCATTTTTAGAGAAATATAGAATAAGGGCTTACAACTATAAGGTAAGGTACATTTCTGATAAGTTATCTACAAGGATTATTTTGTCTGAAAATGTTATCCTCTCGATAGAAAATCTTCCTTTAGATGAGGCTGAAAAGCTAATTCCTAAAGAGGAAATCTCTCCTTCATCATATTATCTTGAGTTTCATAATGTTCCTCCTTCAAATATCAGTTTCTTCAATTCCCTTTCCTTTACAGAGGCAGAATTTCATGTGTTTTCCTCTAACATCCTTTGTAAAATAGAAGGATTTAGATGTAAGGTTAAAGAATTGGAAGTTTTACAAATTTTATCCAGAATTTTTCCAGAAGTAAAAAGAATGGTTAAACCGTTTAATATGAATTTCTTGGTAAGCAAGGATAGAGAGTCTTTAATATGCGAGATTTTACTGAAATCAATTGGAGTGAGGAATACGAGTGAAATAAATAATTGTAAAATAATAACGGGAAACAAGGTAATGTATAAAGATAGTATTTTATTTCAATGGTAAATCCTTTTAATGCGGTTAAATCAATATACCACCCTGATATTTTCCATTATACAATCTTTCTGTTGGTTTATCAAGTTTGAGGAATATTAAATGGTGTGTTGCCATACCTTTTTTGAGAGAGGAGTTATATACAGCTGTAATTGCAACGTTCACTTTACCTTTATAGCCAGCATCAATTACTGTTGGAGGTGCCAAAAAACCGTTTCTTGCTAATGTGCTTTTTAAGGTTATTAGTACTGCTAAGTCTGCTGGCATATTAAATTCTTCACAAGATTCAAATAAATAAGTGTGATTTGCGCTTAAGATAGCCCTTTCTTTAAATTCTATTTCTCTTAATGTTGCCTTCTTTTCCGGTAATTCGGCACCTTGAACTAGCTCGTAATATTTATCTCCACAGATTCTTAAATCATAGCCGTTTTCTCTGACATTTTCCTCAGAGTAATTTAAAATAACTTTGCCTAGTAAATTTTTAATTGATTGGTGAGAGAGAATCATCAATTTTTCTGTTAGCCCTTTCATCTTATAAGGGTTTAGAGTATTAAGATTAATGAAAGAAGTTGTAAAATTCCTATAACCAGTAAAGTTTTATTGAAACCAAGTAATATGTAAAGTAATGGTATTACTATACCAGCAATTCCGTAACCAGAATCCCTATAAAGTCTGTAATAACCTAAGGCTTTTCCCCTTACTTTTTCATTAATTATGTCATTTACAGCAGCTATTAAATTTGGATAAATCATTCCCATCCCTATTCCTTCTATTACTGAAAATAACATTGGATAAGATGAATAATGGATAAATCCTAAGAACATTAATATAAATCCTATGACTAATATAAATTTCCTACTATATAGATCTGCTAAATACCCAAACAATGGTTGTGAAAATGACCATACAAAAGCATAACTCGATACTATTAATCCCACTAAAGTTAAGGAATAATGCTGTAAGAGTAAGTAAGTAGGAATTAGTATAAAAAATGAGGAATCAACAAATTTCTCTAATAATCCAGCAATACTGATTTTTGTTATAGGAATCCATTTTATTTTTATATTTTCATTATTTTCCCTAATTAGTGTTTTAGTTTCCATTACCGTGTACGAAAGTATGACTGCTAGAATAGATGTGATTAAAAGAATTACAAAGCTTATTTTAAATATGTAACTAGCAAGTAAGCTTCCTATTGAAACTCCTAAATAACCGGACATTTCGTTAATTCCAGTAGCTAATCCAGCCCTTAATTTACCAGATATATCAATTTGGGAAGTTACTGTTGTTGTCCATGTTAATGCTTGATTTATTGCTAACAAGATAGAAATAATTATAATTGTATAAATGTTGGGTAGAAATAATAAGGGTATTGAGAATATTGCTACAATCCAACCTATTATAAGTAGTTTTTTTCTTCCTAATTTGTCAGAAAGTCTTCCCGCTATATAATTACAAGATCCTTTTATAAATCCGAAAAAGACTAATGGTAAGAGAACACTTAGCTCTAACGGAATGTGAAGTTGTTTTTCGAATTCTGGTATATCTATTCTTAAAGTTCCTAAGTATAATCCCGTAAAGAAAACTAAAATTGTGAATAACAAAAAGTGCTTATTCATAATATAGTAAGATTTAAAGTAATAAAAATCAATTATTCACTATGAGTGGTGAATTAGAGACAACTTTAATGAAACTGGGATTTTCACTTTATGAGGCTAAAGTATATTCTGCTTTATTATCTCTATGCAATTCTACTATAAGAGAGATCTCTGAGAAGTCTGGAGTTCCATATCAGAAAGTTTATGATGTAATTAAATCACTAGAGAATAAGGGCTTAGTTAGGATAATTGAAGGAAGACCTAAAAAGGTAAAAATAATAGATCCATCTTTTGCATTAAAAATTTACAGAGATAAAATTGTTAATGAGATGGATAATTATATTAAAATAATAACATCTTTTTGGAATGAGAGAAGAGAAAACGAGACAGAGCGTAGTTTGCATGTTAAAGGTATTAAAACCATTATTCGTATAATTAAAGATCTTGCTAATAAGAGTAATAAAATTGATGTTGTCTATGATAATTTACCAGATTGGTTAATAAAAATTTTAAAAAATTTTGATGGGAATTTAACTGTAGTTACGTCATCTAATGATTTAAATTTACATGGGAAGATAAAGATAGATAACGTAAAGTCTCGATTTATAATTTTTGATGATTCTTTATTAGTAACATTTAATGGTGATGATGAAATAATAATAGACTCTTGTAAAGGGTGTGTTATTCAAGCTAAGGAACATTTTGAATTATTAACTTATAAAAGTGAATAAGTTTTTTATAATTTAGGTAGATATTGTAATTTATGATATTTAGACAAATTATAAGTCCTACAGGAGGATGTATAACGTACATTTTTGGCTGTAGTGAAGCTGGAGAACTTTTTGTTATAGACCCTAAATATGAACATATTAATGAAATTATAAAATTGGCTGAAGATCTTGGAGATATGAAAATTGCATACATAATTGATACACATACTCATGCAGATCATATATCTGGAGCAAGAAAATTACAATCCCTTACTAATGCTAATGTATACTACCATGAGGAGTCTAAAGTTAGCTTTCAAGTTGAGAGACTTAAAGACGGTGAGGAAATAAAGGCTGGTAATGTCAAAATAAAAATTATTCATACTCCTGGGCACACACCAGATAGCATCTCTATTTTAATTTATGATAGAAGAAGGGATGAAAGCTGGAGTGAACCTTGGGCTGTATTAACTGGTGATACGCTTTTTGTAGGCACTGTAGGGAGAATCGATATAGGTGGTGAAGATTCAGCAGAAAAACTGTACTATAGTCTAAGTAAGTTAAAAGAGCTACCAGATTATGTAGAAATTTACCCAGCACATACTTCTGGATCTGTTTGTGGATATGGTATTAGTGGTAAACCAAGTTCTACAATAGGTTTTGAAAAGAAGTTTAATCAATTATTTAAAATAAATGATAAGAATGAATTTATAGGAAGAATTACTAGTATCTCTTTGAATAAACCTAAGCATTTTGATGAAAATATTAAAATAAATATAATTGGAGTAGTATGAGCAATTAAAGATTTTTATTATAAAAGATATAGAATTAAAAAGTTATTGAAATCAATTCATATAATAAGTTTATAGAATTTTTTTATTATTTTATTTCTCTTAATTCTAAATTATCTAAACGATTATCTTCATAATTTTATTTACTTTATGTTCATTTACCAAGCATAAGAGATAGTCCTCAACACTGAAATCTCTTCTAACCTAATAGCACAAGGATTATACTTCATCCTTTTCAGCATAGCTTTCACTTGTAAAAGATATCATATTTATATTTAACGTAGACAAGCATAAAAGCTCTTTCCAATCTAGAAAGAATTTGAGTTAATATGGCTTTATTTAACGTTCTGAAACTTATAAGTATTAAACAGATTTAACTAATATTTCCTAAGTAAAATATTAATCGGGGAATATAAAATATTTCGAGATTTCTTGAACATTTCTAATTCCTCTTATTAGTTTCTCATCTGCTGTTAATATAATATCGTTTACTTTCTCTGCTAAAGCTATTAAAGACGCGTCATAAGTTGTTAAGCTATACTTTAAGCTTATTTCGTAAGCTGTCTTAGCTAATTCTTTCCCACTTACTACTTTACACAAATCTATATAAGATAAACCCCTCGCTAATATTTCGTCCCCCTTTTCTTTGCTTAACTCATTTCTTACTATCCTTTTACGGATAACATTTGGGAATTCATAAAATATCAAATCCAAAACGTAACACTCGTCTACATTTTCAATTTCTTTTCTTATGAATGCACTCATCTTCTCAGGAATATAGAGTGCAAAGAGTGCTGAAGTGTCAATAATAGTCATTATTATCCCTATCTTCTCTAACGAGTTCTGCAGAAGAAGAATAATATCCATGAGATTTTAAAAGCTCTTCTCTTATCCTATCTGCTTCTTTTAATTCTCTTCTCATTTTTTCCTTCCTTACTACTTCTTCTAAGTAGCTCCTAACTAAGCTAGGATAATCTATTCCTAACTCTTCTAATTCCTTTTTTAATTTCTCGTCAACTCTTATTGATATAACGGTAGTTGTCATAATGTTTTCTTCTTTTGTAAACATTTAAAGTTTACTTATGATATCAGTGAAGTTTCTCTTTATAATTCCCTACCACGGAAATTAACTTAAAACTGACAAAACGCGGGGCAAGCCTCGCCTTTTAAGGCGGGGTAAAGTTTTTAATCTTAGCTTAAAACTATTAATAAAGTGCGGGGAAGCCCACAAAGGTGGGCATACTGAAGATATGTGTCCCCGCACAGAACTACATATCCCCGAGTCCCCAAGAGCCAAGAGCAGAGGGCAACTCTTGGTGAGGGATAGGGGTAATGGGCTGAAGACCCAGCCCGTGGTCTACCGCTGGACGAACGGAGCGGGGTGGGTGTGTATAACACCCACTAGCTATGAAGTTGTGAGGATGAAGGTGGTAAACCACAAACCTATGAACCGCCCTAAGGGAACCCTCGCCCTTTAGGGCGAGGAGGAGGTCAGCATCTCTCTTATCAGCCCTAGCTTTTTCTTCTTTTTGTCATTTTTAAGTGATTTCGACGCATTTTTCTGCATCAGGATCAGGATGTGCGGTAACTAAGATTAATTCATCCCCTCTTCTCGCAATCACATACCTTATTTTAGCACAACATTGAAAGTGGAGAATTATTCTCCATCTCTCAGTCTCCCCTAATCTTTGATTAGGTATTTGTGGAATACCTCTTATTCTCTCTAGAAAATATAAAATTTCCTCACTAAATGGGTCAACATTACAATTGAGTTTTTTCAAGTACGCACTTATATCATTTTTATGCCTTTCAACGTGAGGAGAGAAGGCCAGCATTCTCAAGAACTTTTTCACTATCCATCGTATCCTTAACCTCAATCTCAACCTTAAGAGGCTTAA
Organism: Sulfurisphaera tokodaii str. 7; assembly: GCF_000011205.1. Lineage (NCBI taxonomy): Archaea > Thermoproteati > Thermoproteota > Thermoprotei > Sulfolobales > Sulfolobaceae > Sulfurisphaera > Sulfurisphaera tokodaii. Next base: position 1,623,225 of record NC_003106.2, on the reverse strand, counting down.
ATATCTTGTCGAGTGACATAATTATTTCACCTTCAAAATGAGCCCAATGCTCGGCCTCACCATTTGCCAGGATTATTGTAATGAAAACGCCGTTATAGGTAAAAGACACACCAGATAGTTTACCACTATTAATATTTGAAAGAACTTTTTCACTATCCATCGTATCCTTAACCTCAATCTCAACCTTAAGAGGTCTATAAAGTTTATCAAAGAGCATAATTATTTCACCTTCAAAATGAGCCCAATGCTCGGCCTCACCTTCACTTAAATAGATGACTATAAGATTTCCTTCTCGTTTTATCCTTGAAAGTGCTCTAACTCTTGAAGCTTCTTCAAGAAGTTCTTCAGGTGTTAAAGGAATATCGATTATCTTTTTACCACTTTTCAAAAAATTAGCATACTCCTCGAGAAATCTAGCAAATTTTTCAACTTCACTATCCATAATGAAATCTTATCTACACAAGTATTTAAATCAAAATATGCCTTAAAGGTGTAACAGATTACAATCATTAACTAGGAAAATAGTAGTTACTACTAGGTTCTTGTGCTATCTCTTTTAATACCCTTGAACTTGTAACTACAATAAGTAAGTTCATATATTAATTTATATTATTTAAATTAAATAAAAGAGATTCAATATTCATACTATCATTCAGCACCTTTTAGTTAGATTATATACTTTTAGTTATTTATATTATACTTAGCATACGTAAAATCTCATCAATAAATACAAAGAAAATAAATCAAATTTTTTCTCGAAGAGTTATATACTCTATGGAAAAGTTTAGATTACATGACACTTCTTACTGTAAGAGTGTTTACTGCATTACAGGCTTCTTTTTCTCCCTTTTTACACGCCTCTATCAATAGGGTAGTTGCATCTCTTTCATCTCCTACTCTTCTCAATGCATTAGCTATAGCAACTAAAATAGAAGCACTTACTTCATTATTCTTTAGTATTTCTCTTCCTATTTCTTCTAGTTTATCGCGTTTTCCTTGAATTACTAATATATCTAATGCCTTATTAACATGCTCATTTAAAGTATTGTTTATCACACCGCATTCTACAACGCTCTTTAAGTTTTGGCATTTGTCTAAGTCAAAGTAACTTCCTATTTTATCCAATACTTGGAACATGTATCTGCAATCAATGCTTTCAAGCAAGTTGCAAATGAACCAATTGTATTCACTCTTAGTAGATGATTTAGTAATTTCAAGGACAATTTTAACACCTTCATCTATATATCCGTCTAAAAGGAATTTCTTAGCATCCATTAGTTTGCGAATTATTTCGGATTTAACTATAGTCATATGTTTAGATATTACTTAAAGGCTTAAATTTCTTCCACCTATAAATCGAGATAGATAACCAACGTCGTTCCTTCTATCTAAAACTAAATCAGTAGTTATATTCCCCATTGATGGAGCATAACTCCAACCAAGTCTACAAGCACCCGTAGAGATTACAACGTTTTCAGCTTTGCCGATAACTGGAAAACCATCAGGAGAGCAAGGTCTATAGCCCATATACAAATCGTAAACATAACTTATGTTAACTAGAGATTTAGCATAGTTTAGAAATATTTCAGCCCTAGAAGAGTCTGAAGAAAAATCGCCGTCAAAACCACCAGTAATCTTAATAAAGTCAGAGTTTTTTACTACTGCAACGCCTAACTCAGCTAGGACTGAAGGGAAATTTACTTTCATTTCGCCTTTAACTCTATAACCATAACCTTTAAATGCAGTTATAGGTAAACCTACGTTCCTTAACCATACTCCAGCAGATAAAACAACTTTATCGAATTTCTCCTCTTTTCCAGAGTAATACACTTTTGCATCCTTAGATACTTTATCTACGTTCACATTAACTACTTTTGCATCCTTAATCTCCTTTGTAATCCTATCAATAAATTTGTGAGTATCAACTTTTGATAGCTCTGGAAAATAAATACCACCGGCAAAGCCCTTAACCTCCATAATCTCAAACTTAGGTCTAAAGGGACTCTTTTTCTCCTCAATAATTCCTTTCTCGAGCTCCTTTTCATCAGAGTAAATTTCTAACAGCCCAGATTCCTCATAATCGAAATCGTTCTTTTCTTCAGCTAACCTCCTATATTCTTTTAAGGAAAATAGAGCCATTTCCTTCATAGTTTCCCAAGCTTCTGTTGGTGGTTCTTTATCTAGATTCTTAAGTAACTCTATTACCCATGCTTTGTTTAGACTTTTTACTGATGTAACTCTTTTACTTATGTATCTAAGCATCTTAATAATCATACCAGTAGTGTTTATTCTATCAAACCTATATGGTTCAATTAGACCAGCGGCATGAATTGATCCGCTACCTAAGAAATCTTTTTCAAATATTGTGACTTCTGCTTCCTCTTTCAGCAAATAATAGGCTGTAAATAAGCCTACAATTCCTCCTCCTACGATTCCGACTTTCAACTTTCTAACCTTTTTAATACTTTCAATGCTCTTTTTTTAACATTGCTTTCTTTTTGTGTTAATTCTTGTAGAAATTGAATATTTTGAAGCAATTCATCTTTTGTAATAAAGTTTAGATTTACTAACTGTGAACTTACTTCCCACGCATAAATTCTTACACTAGCTTTTTTATGTTTTAGAAAATCTATATACCTTTCCTTATCTTTGGGTTGAAATATGTTCTCTTTAACTAATTCAACAAATAAATTCCAAGCTTTCTTTCTAATTGTAGCCCATCTACTTTTTAGTAACCTCCAATAAGAGTATCTAACCTCGATTACTTTATCTTTCTCTACTATACCTAATTGAATCATTTCTAAGACGTGAGACCACGCTGACCATTTAATCCTATCTGAGTCAGCAGTTAATGCCCTATCTATACCTTGAACTAGAAGAGCTTTGTAAACTGGTAAATGAGACCACGCTTCATCTCTTACTCCTTGTAACTTATTCCACAATAAAGACCTTAAATAACCTAATGAGTCTTCAAGGTACTTTCCGTTTCCGGTATCTACTATATAAGTTATAAGTCTCCATGCTTCATCTCTTATACTCTTATCCGGACTTCTCAGATTTCTGAGGATCTCATGTTTACGCCTTAAAATATCATCAATTTTCTCCACTTCATCCACCTGAAGCTGCTAAAAAAACTTGAACTTTATCACCATCATTTAATCTTTCATCCTCAACTATTGGTAAACCATCTTTTACAACAACACTACCTTGAACTCTATATCCGATCTTTTTAAGCAAATCCTTTACAGTAGCTTTCTCTGGCAGTTCAACAACAATTTCCTTATTTTCTCTTACCAATTGTACAGTTACTTTCACATAGAGTTATAAGAGTGAAAAAATTTAACTTTAAGCCTTTTTTGACAATTCAAAGAATACTCTCCAAAACGGATCCTCTGCAGGCTTTTCTATTCTCTGCTTACTACCATCTTTCTTAACTAATGTAACTCCATCACCTTCTTTAACTTCACCAACAATAGCACTTTCTATTCCTTCTCTCTTCAATGCTTCAACAATTTTCTCGCCCTTATCACTTATTATAATCATTGTGCCTTCACTTATTGAAGACCAAGGATCTATATTAACTAACGATGTTACTTCTTTAACAGCTCTGTTTATGAAAAGCTTATCCTCATAAATTCTTAATTCTTTCTTCGTAACCGTAGCGATTTCTACTAATGCATTCCATACTCCACCCTCAGTTGCATCATGCATCAAATGAATTCCAACATTTGAGGCAATTAAACCATCTTTCCAACAGCTCATCTTCCAATACATGTCATAAGCTTCTTTAAATATATCTTGAGGAAGTCTCTCCCTGAAGTACTCGGGATAAAGATTAACTAAAAGTCCAGTAGCTTCAATTGCCGGTCCTTTAGTAATTATAATTGAATCACCTATTCTAACCTTTGATGGGGTACCTAGCTTTTCTTTTTCGCCAATACCAATCATACTAAACCCTCCAACCATGGGATAATCTGTCCCTTCATATACACCAGTATGCCCACCTACTACCATTACATTTATCTCGTTTAAGGCTTCATGAATTCCTAACCACATTTCCTTGAATTCTTCATCTCTGATCTTAGGAGGTAAGTTTAAGTCAATTAATGCGTATTTAGGAGGAATTCCAGAAGTCATAACATCGCTTGCTAAAATATGAACAGCAAACCAGGCAGCTTTCTTAAACCCAAATTGGGGAACTATAAATACTGGGTCTGATTTTACAACTAAAACTCTGCCATCACCTAAATCAATAGCACCAGTATCTACACCACTTTGAGGTTCAACAATAACTTCCTTATGTCTTTTCCCTAGATTGGGATAAATTATTTCAGAAAAGATTTTCTCGTCAATCTTTCCCAGTCTCATAAATTTAAGAAAGAACGAGAAGTTATAAAAATGTGAGTGAGAAGGAAAAAGTAAAGAACGCTTATGAACATATTGTACATAGGCGAAAGCCTGTTCCATATCTCTCGTTAATAAAGGGAAAAATAGTTGGTGATATTGGTTGTGGTTCGGGTCAAAATTGTTTAGCATTAGAATCACGTTTTGTTATTTGCCTAGATATTGCTTTAAGGCAATTAATTGAGGCTAGAAAAAAGGGTTGTGATAATTTAGTCCAGGCTGATATGGAGTATTTGCCTTTTAGAGATAACACGTTTGACTCCTTACTTTATATAGCTTCATTACATCATTTAAAAGATCCTTCATTAGCGCTAAAGGAATGTTATCGATGCCTAAAAAGTGAAGGAGAGGTTTTAGTTACCGTCTGGCTAGTTCAACCAAGATTCTTTTTCAGACGAAATGTATTTCTGAGAAGTAGGATTAATAACCTTGTAGTAGAGAGATATTACCATCTTTATTTCCCCTGGGAGCTAAGAAGAGTGATGACAAAGCAGGGGTTTTTCCCAGTTAGGACTTTCCTATATAAGGTAAATTCTCTATTACCAAATAATGAATTATTTTATGGTATAAAAAAAGTTTAGTTTAACTACCTAAAATTTTATTTATCCTAGCCTTCTTTAGTTCCTCCATTAGATTAACTAGTTCTTGTATTGAATACCCTAGTGGCTCAATTTTATCTTTTCCTTCCTTAACGATTTGTACCGCTAATGGAAACAATTCCTCAACTCTTTTTACAGCATATTCTTTATCTTCGATTAGGGAAAGACCAAAACTTACATGCCTTGCTTCATCTTCTATTATTCTTTTTATACCCTCATTAAATTTTAACAAGTTATATTTTCTTGAAGTCTCATTAAGTATCTTTAATCCTACAGTAGCTAGTACACCTTCAGTTATCATATGAAATCTTGTTGCAATGTTTTCTCTCCATCTAGAACTCTGGAAGTCTTCTACTAATCCATCGAATAATTTTATGTAAGAAGGAGGAAGTCTAACAGTAGTTAATGGATCCTCTTTGAAGTATTCATTAAAGAAGTCGAAATGCTCTATTTCCTCAATAACTTGTTGCAAGGAATAATTCGCTATTATTTTTGCTTTTTCAAATGATAATTTCTTTAATATCTTCCATCTGTCCATTATACTTGCTGGATAAAAGTGGGCTGATAGATATTTTATTCCTTCTCTTATCTCTTGGGGAGTTGAAAACCAATTCTTATCCATATTTTATATTTAAAAGATAAACTTAATTAACTTTATCTTAAAAATGCTTAAAAAGTATGAGTAAGAATTAAAATTTGTTTTTACTCTTATATACATGTGGATATAACACTATTTATTTTGATCCATTTTATTCTTTTGTTTCTTTTCTTATCCTTAACTACTTCAATTATAACTAAATTAATATCTAATTCGTTTTATATTACCAGAATTTTTATAGCAACATTATTTAATATTTTCTTTTTTTATCTATTTCTATATATAATTTCGTTACCATTATTATCTTTAATCCTCAGTTTTCTTATTTCAATTTTAGTATTCAGAATAGCAATCTCGTTAAGCTGGCAAGATTGTTTAAGTTTAGCTTTTACTTTTATTCTTTCTATCTTAGTCTACTTTAATCTTATCTTCATACATATTGTACATACTTTATTATAGACTAAGATTTTCACCTTAACTTGCTTTTAATATCTTGTGTAGTAGTGTTATGCGACTGCTCAACAAGAAGATAAGAATTGAGAGATTAAAATTAAAGAAATGTTAATCCATTACTAAGTGTCCATAAGAATTTCATAATATAGCAAAAACATTTTTTATTTGATGGCAAATGTAAAATTATGAATGATGAGGAAATAGAAAAGATTATGAAAGATTTGGGCTTAATGATCAGGAAACCTCCAGAGGCAAAGGAGTATTTTCATATTGCTACTTCTCCTCCTCAAGGTTTTCCAGTTGTTGATATTATTAGAATAAATAAGGACTCACCTTTTTATCTCGTTACAATGGGCATACTAATTCACCCTAATCATAAATCTGCAATAGGAAATATGAAAGAAGAAGAAAGAAGAGAATTTCTAGGTAACCTTGTAGAAGATCTTCTAAAAATGAGCGTTGATATAGCAATACTTCCACCTAATTCTGAAGTGCCCGAAATTATTCAGGTTTCAAAGATAGTTTATTCGGAAGGATTAACAGCAAATGAATTCTTAGACGCTTATTATACCGTGAGAAATGCTGGAATATTTGTCATTAATAGAATAAATAGAAAATTCGGAAATACAGCATCTAGGAGAGGTACATCGTCATATGTTTAGAAAGACCAAAATTATCGCGACTTTGGGACCTAGTAGTGAAAATCACATTGATGAATTAGTAAAGTATGTAGACGTAATAAGGTTAAATTTCGCGCATGGAGATAAAGAACAGCATGAAAAGTACTTTAATCTAGTAAAAAATAGAGTTCCTATTCTAGTAGATTTGCCAGGGCCAAAGCTTAGGATCGGTGATTTAGGGAAAAATATGATATTACTTAAACCTGGAGATACCATAGAATTTGGAACTCAAATCCCCGTAGATGATATTTTATTCTTTAAACTTATCAGAAAAGGTTCAGAGGTACTAATATCTGATGGAAGAATTAGAGTAAAAATAATAGAGGCTGGAAACAATTACGCTAAGGGATTAGTAGAAGAAGGAGGTATTTTAACATCCAGAAAGGGTATAAACATCCCAGATTCCGAAATACCAGTAGGATTGACTGATAGGGATTTAGAGTTATTAAAATATGCTTTAGAAATGGGAGCAACATTTATTGGACTCTCATTTGTAACTTCACCAGAGGAGATTAGAAAAGCTAAAGAAATTGTTAAAGACCAAGCCTGGATAATAGCTAAAATAGAGAAAAAATCTGCGTTAAAGAAGTTGAAAGAGATAATAAGGGAAGCCGATGGTGTAATGGTTGCTAGAGGCGATTTGGGAGTAGAAGTAGGTTTAGCTAATTTACCACAAACTCAGAGAAGAATTGTTAGACTGACTAGATTATATGGTAAGCCCGTAATTTTGGCCACACAAGTGCTTGAGTCAATGGTTACTTCTCCAATTCCAACTAGAGCTGAAGTGATTGATGTTGCAAATTCAATAATTCAAGGTGTTGATGCGATAATGCTTAGTGATGAAACTGCCATGGGCCAATATCCTATAGATGCTGTAAGGACTTTGCATGAGCTAATATTAAGTGTTGAGAGATCTTTTAAACCCAGACCTCCACCACCACTAAAAAATATAGATGATGCAATAGCATATTCAGCTGTATCTGCTTCAAATCTGGCTTCTTCATCTGGTATAGTAGTTTATACTAGGACTGGTGCTTCAGCACTAAGGATATCTAGGTTAAGACCAGTAGTTCCAATAATAGTATTAACTCAAAATCAAAGGGTCTACGAGAGACTAAAACTTTGTTATGGAATCTACTCTTTTATTTCAGAAGAATTAAATAGTCTAGATAATATTGTTGAAAAGAGCAAAAACATAGCTAGACAAGTAGGTTTAAAGAACACTATAATAATAATTGCTGGTGGAATAGAAGAAGGGTCAACTAGATTTTTAAAAGTTGAGGAGATCTAATTCTGTCTTCAGTTAATTTAAAACTAAATAATAGAATTTATATTTCCAGAAATATATACTGTAAACTAGCTTAGTTAAAGTGCTACATTACTAAATCTTCCCTAACGTCTATTAATCAGCATGTGTTTTAACCAAAAATTAATTAAATTTAAAATTTTACTATAAGAAAATTTTTAATTTTTCTAATTTAGTTTTAAAAAAAATAATAGATAAAAACTTTTATTTTAACTCTGCTGGACTTGTAATAGATATACATTCTGAGGAACTAGTATGTAAAGTGGATAACTACTTGGAAATACCATACTGGTGATATTTACATTATAACTTATTACTTCCCATGGTGTAACTTCTTTTTCGATCAATAAATAGTATGTGTACTTAGTGTAATTATAAGTATAGTTGTAAAGTAATTGCCATGTATGGAAACGCTCACTATAGCCGTATAATAACCACTCACCTTTATATATATTTATGTCAAATTGATATACTTCTATAGGATTTGTATAATATAAAGTGTTAAAGTAGAAATGGGGAGGTGTTTGAGCATTTGACCCCATATATGGATACTGAATATATACACCACTAATAGTATAAGCTGGGAAATAATCAAGCTCTGGTCCATAATAATGTGAGTTATATGCTGGATTACTGGGCGGATATACAGACCCCAATTGGTAATAATACCAGGTATAAGGATTAACTATCTGTTCACTAAACCAAACATACGTATATAGGTATTGTATGGTATATCCATAGTAAGGAGTTCCAGATCCAGCTAAAAATGGAAAAGCGTACCACGTAATATTTACAGGTGTATAAAGACCAATGTTAAGAGCTGACGTATTTGCACTATCATTTTGTATCGGTACATAAAAGGTCATATTTATCCATCCCTTTTGTTGTGCTGGATAAACGACTACTTCTACACCAGAAACACCGTAATTAAATGTTTGACCGTTAATAGAAACATTTAAGGGAACTAAAGCATAGCCTGCTGGGCCGTAAACTCCGCCTAAATAGGTCCAATTAGGATCGCTAGATATACTCTTAATAGGACCGGAAAATGGTATACCATAATTATGATAATATGGGAATACAATTGAATCGGAAGAAGAGTCATTATTACCTATTTTGCTAATATTAAACCAACTTCCTTCAGAAGTCACTATAATAGCCCAAGGATATCCTTGTAAAACCTCAGAAGCTGGAACTTTTGTTACTATTATTGAAGTATTCGCAATGTAACCATTAGGATATATTATATGAGTAATTATCATTGGATTTGGAGAATAAATGTAAGCCACACCGTTTTGCACGAATTCTGTTACTGGTGAATCCTCAGCTAGCGATTGAAGTTTTTGTATAGTATTTATTGTAACTTGTGTTTCTCCATTCTGTATATGAATTATTATAAGTAATGCTAGCAATAATATCTGAAGAAAAATTAAGGTACCTAAAATACTAGATATACCTCTCATGTAAGTATTTTAAAAAAATAAGGGGACAGTGTACTCTGAAATTAAGTGACATAATATAAGACATAATAACCGGCTAATCCATCAATCATTGATTTGACCACAGCTGTTCCATTTAAATAATTAACAAATACTGCAGTTTCATTTACCGGAGTACCATTAGCTAGAGTTAAATACCCTAATGGAATTATTGTAACTTCTGATACTGGAGTCCCAGAAACATTATATAGCGGTCCAGGAATGTTCAACGTTGTTACTGCAACATTTATTGGTTTATCAGAGCTAACATTAACTAAGAATATAACAGAACCTAAAGTTGGATCGTAATAAATCCATTTAGCATCAGAAGTGGTAAAATAAGCTGTTAATGTTGCTACTTGTTGCTGTGTAGTGAAATTAACTATAACTATCTTTATCCATGAATTAGAAATAACATAATATATTGAATTACTAATATTAGTTATACCATTATAAGATGTATTTACTACATTAAAAACTGTAAATGTTGAGTAAATTGAAAGATACAGGGGTTTTGCAATTAGTGAAGACTGGCTATATGCTATAATCCCTAAAAATCCAATTAGTAGAAGTAAAATAGCAAGATATTTCATAACAAATTCTATCAATTAGAGTTTAATAAACTTTTCCCAAATTATTCTCTATATAGAATTCAGTAAAATCTTTAGCTCTTATATAATCTCAAAATCTACTATAAATTCTCTTTTGAGCCATTCCTACGATGTTTTATATTTTTATTAGACCTAGATTTTTCAACAACAAGAGAGTTATACTAAATAAAATTTCAAACAATGTTTAAAAGACATAATTAATTCTGATTGGTTTAGTGCTAAAAAGAAACACATCAAATTATCTTTAATTTTTCTCCTGATTTAATAAATTTTACTAAATAAGGAAAATTAATCATAATACTCTTTTTAATGCACTTTTATTTTTTTCCATATATGATTTATACGCATTCTTCTCCATTAATAGAATAGTCACATTAATGGAATCAGTATGCTTATAAATTTCATCTAATACTTGAGTAATTATCCTCGCATTTGTTCTACAATCCATATCAGTTATTCCAATTAAATAGTAACTTCCATCTTCATCAACATACGCCTCGACAGTACCATTAATTAATTCTGATAATTTCTTTGCTCCAGCTATAATTGCATCATTCATAATTTAATTTACTTTTTTGTCCTTTATAACTATTGCGTCTGAGATTCCTTGCCATTTTAATTTATAACCTAAGAATTCTAGCACTTCCACTATATAATCGCCGTAGGCTGATACAAGCTCCTTTAAACTTTTATTGTCAAAATTTTCATTACGTAGTTTTTCTAAAAATTTCTCGCTAACATAATAATTCTTTAAGAATATATAGCCAGGGAAAATCTTAATATTTTTTCTTATAACCTCAACAGGTAGAGAAAGTTTACTAGCAATCTCGTTCAGACTTATAATATCCCCAGAAATTGTATAATCAACCTTTACCTCATTTAGATATTTATTTTCTAGCTCTCTTAGCCACTTATAAACTAAAGAAATATCTATTTTTCTTTTGTAAGTTATCACGTTCATACCATTAAACTTCTCTTTCCCTAGTTCTTCGTTTAATAATATAAGAATTGGATACTTTACTTTCTTTAACTTATCTAACTTTTCCTTTATATACTCCTTCGTCCAAAAACCTACAATCTCAACATAAACTTTTAGATTTCCTTTTTCTACTAGAAAATCTGGGATAAATACTCTATTATCAACAACTAAAGGTTCGGGTTCTCTGATTATTTTCCATCCCTTAATTACGTTTGTAAAATCCTTGTAAAACTTCTCTTCAACACTACTATCAAACCTCTTCTCATCAATCACTAATTCTTTTAATTCCTTGAAATTAGCTAGTTTTAATTTGTATACTCTTTTGAACTTTTTTCCTAAAACTAATTCAGCCTCTATTTTCCAATTCTGTGAAGAAATAATAAATTGCAAAAGAACAGCAAGATTTCTTCCGTATTTTTCGGTTAGTTTGACTAATGTTGCAGGGCCTAAAAACTCAAACCTTAATGGTTTATCATAGGCAAAATACATTAAACCTAACCATTTTGCCCTTCTTATTATTTCCTTCCAGTTTGAAGAAACATAAACGGTTAATTTATAAGCCTTGAAAAGTAGTGTTTGTAAAAGAGAGAGATTATACCATCTAATTAAATCTTCAGCGGAGATAGTTGGCGCTTTTATTATTTTCTTTTCCTCATCTAAATCAGAAAAAACAAAACGCATTATATCAGCTCCTAGTTTTTTACTAACTTTTTGAATAATATCTTCCCTTTCTTTCTCGTCAAGTACCGGTCCATACTTGAATAACTCTCTTCTAATTTGAATTGGTGGTATAGGTGAATCTAATTCAAACTCACAAAGTCTAGTTAATAATTTAACAAAAGCCCTAACAAGTTTATGGTCATAAATCTTTTCTAAATATTCAATCTCTTCATCGATCTCCCCTAATTTTTTACCAGCTTTAAACAAAGAAATTATCTCATTAGCTAAATCTAAATCCTCATTCGTAGCAAAATGAGGTAATACTTCATCTTTAACTATGGAAAATCTTGCTAATTCCCACGGTAACACACTAAATTATATTAAGAAGAAATATTAAAAGTATGATGTGGTATACTTAAGATACTTTAAAGGGTTAATACTCTCAGATGCTTATGCTCCAGGTTTAAAATGGAGTGATGAGCTAAAGGCTTATTCTGCATTAGCCTTCAAGTATAGGGATGTCAGAAAATATTTCCTTGAGAAAGAAATAGAAGTCGAGGAGAATGTAATAGACTCCTTACCTTTCCCACTAATTAAAGATAAAATTGAGCTAAGAGATTACCAAGCTGAGGCTGTAAAAGCCTGGTTAAAGGAAAAAAGAGGAATTATAGTTCTTCCTACTGGAGCTGGTAAAACGCAAGTGGCATTAAAGATAGTCTCAATCATGAAGGTAGCTACTCTAATAGTGGTTCCTACAATAGATCTAATAACTCAATGGAAAGAGAGAATAAATAAATACCTAGACTTTGATCCCGGAATTATTGGAGGAGGGGAAGACTCGCTAAAAGGTATAACAGTTATAACTTATGATTCCGCATATACAAGAGCTGAAGAGTTAGGGAATAAGTTTCCCTTGTTAATATTCGACGAAGTGCATCATTTACCCTCAGAAGGATACTCAATAATGGCTCAACTTTTTGCTTCTCCATATAGATTAGGATTAACAGCAACACCAGAGAGAGATGACGGAAAACATGAGCTTTATCCTATACTTGTAGGACCAATAGTTTATAGGAAGAGCGTAGAAGAACTAGCTGGAAAATATATTGCTAAATATAAAATTAAAAAGTTATATGTTTCTTTAACTAACGAGGAAAAGAAAAGATATGATGGACTACGAAAGAAGTTGAAGGATTTTCTAAGTTCTAGGGGATTAAAGTTACAAAACTTAGATGATTTCCATAGATTAGTTAAACTAGCTGCAAAAGATAAGGAAGCTAGGGAAGCTTTACTAGCATGGCATGAATCACTTAATATTGCAGTAAACTCACAATCTAAGATAGAGAAGTTAAGAGAAATTTTACAGGAATATAAAAATGAGAAAATAATAGTATTTACTAGAGATACTCAGATGGCATATAGAATTTCAAAGACTTTTCTAATACCAGTTGTAACGTATAAGACTGATAAAGACGAGAGAGAGGAAATTTTACAAAAATTTAGAGATGGTGAATATAGAGTTATTGTCGCATCTACAGTTTTTGATGAAGGAGTAGACGTGCCAGATGCAACGTTAGCTATTGTAATGGGTGGTTACGGTACTAAAAGACAATTTCTTCAAAGGTTGGGAAGAATATTAAGGAAAAAAGACAAGGAGGCTTTATTAATAGAAATAGTCACTAAGGGAACTGCTGATTATAGGCTAAGTAGGAGAAGGAGAGAATGAAAATAAATGGAAAAGAAAGTTTTTATTTTCATAATCTTATTATTTCTTATGGATGATATTTTTAAAACAATGATTAAGTATGGCCCTATGCAATTAGCAATAGCTATGATAATGGTTGGTATTGCTATAAATCTAGAACAATTAACTATAATTGGAAGTGTTTTATTGAGTATAATGATAGGATTTTTAATAAATGATTATAGAAAAAAGAATTCAACTAAAAAGGGTACTTAATTGAGCAATTCTTCAACTGTCAAATTCAGAAATTTTCCGAAGTAACTGTAACAATAGTTCATTTTTACCGTAAAATATTTTCTACCAAAAAAATATAAATAAGGTTTCAAACTAATAACTGATGGATAGCGTAGACAAGAAGATCTTACTATCCCTTTTCAAAGATGGAAGAATTTCACAAAGAAAAATTGCTGATGAGGTTAAATTATCAGCTACTTCTCTGAATTATCGTTTTAATAAGCTCATAGAAGACAAAATTATTCGCTCTTTTGTATTATACGTAAATCCTAACTTTTACGGAAAATACGTAGGCAGAGTAAGTTTTAAAAACATAAAAGACTTCGATTCAAGCTTTGTTAACGTAAAAGTTAAATGTTTAGAAGAGACCATGTTTTATGAGATTGAAGGAAACTCGATTAATGATTTACAAGATAAAATTTCTTACATGAGCAAAGAACTAGGGCAATATGACATGATTTACCTTCCTCAACAGAATCCTCAAAAGCCTTCAGGGGTAGATATAGAGATTGTTAAGACTCTTATTAAAAACCCTAGGATGGAGATAGGAGAAATTGCTAAGGAGATTAACATCCCTTCAAAGACTATAATAAGAAGGCTTAATGTGTTAGTTAATAAAAATCTTATCAAAATAATTCCGGTAATAGATTTGAGTAAGAGCGATATAGTAGTATTTGGAATATTTTCCTTAATTGTAAACAAAATGGAATTTTTGAAGCAATGTGAGTTCTTAAGATTTACTGACGGAGATAGGGGAGTAGTTGTATGTGCAGTTGATAATATTAAAGTAGCTGAAAACTATGTATCTCAGGTAAAAATGAGTGACCCTAACTCTAAGGTCATGGTAGCTACAGATTATGAGATTAGAAATGAAAATGCAAAGAACGAACTAGAAAAAATTGAGAAAGATGCTATATTAAATAGCACAGATAGTTAGGTTTTCTTCATTTTTTCAACGATTAGAAACGCTATGTAAAGTATAACTGGAATTAAAGACAACCAAAATACAAAAGTGGGATATGATTTTATTAGCATTATTATTGTTGCCCCCTGATACTTTGTTGTTAGATTTTCCTTTCCAATAATTACTAAAGGATAATTTAAAGGTACACCAAGAGCTTTACTTACTAAGAAGTCTACTACAAGATAAATAATGATAGGATCTATTACATAGAATATCGGTAACCAAAACATCGTAGAATATCTATAGTTTTTCCCTTTCATAGAAAGAATAATTCCATAGACTAGGTTTACAGCGACGTAAATTCTCACTGCATTAAGCAAAATATTTAATATTTCCGCAATAATTATCTTCTCACCTAAGAAGTACAAATTAATTTGAAATGGTGAATCATAAATTTGGAAAATTCCACCTACACTATAATACCACCAAGGAATAGGTATTAATACTATCGCGAGAGAAGTTATATAATATGCTAACAACACTGGGTATTTCATAAAGTGGTCTCCTCTGATATAACTGTATCAAGAATTTTTATCTTTATTATAATTGTTTCATTCTTCGCATTTATATTACTTACAAATCCAGAAAAATTCGTTATTATTAACGTAAGATTTTCATTACTATAAGGTAGTATTACTTTACTTTTACTTAAATATAAGTATTTTCCACTAATATTACAGATTATAATCGAAATATTAAGAGGATTCTTAACGTTAACTATTAGACTACTTTTATTAAAAGAAACTAGGGAAAATTTTAGGTCATTACTAACGTTAGAAAATGAATTAATTTGTTGAATTCCCTCATAATAGCTATTTTGTATAGTAGAAATATAAAGAAGAATAAATATAATAGCAAGTATAATTCCTACTATTTTCCCCCAATTCACGTTAATCTTATTACATCATGTAAATAATAAAGTTAGATGATTAAAAGAGGAATCCTAGATTTAGTTACTGCTTCAGCATTATGGGGTACTATTGGGATAGTTACGCAAATAGGCTATGAACATAATGCAAACGTATTCCAGATAATACTATTTAGAAGCCTTTCCTCTTCATTGCTAGTTTTCATGGTCTTCAGAAATGTAAAGACAATCCTAGATAGGATTTCCTTGATAATGGGGGTTGTGGCTGTTATATTCTATGAAACTTATGTCTATAGTGTTAATATTTTAGGAGCTTCTCTTTCAGCTGTATTTTTATATACTGCCCCGTTATGGGTAATTTTAGCTTCAAAAGTTTATCTTAAAGATGAAATAAATAACAGAAAGATTTTAGCTTCAATACTTGTAGTAATAGGAGTATATCTAATTTATTTTTCAAAAATATCCATAGTTAGCATAGGTTGGGGGATTGCTTCTGGATTCACTTATGCTCTACTTATTATTTATTCTAGATTTATGCAAATAAAAGGATATAAAGATCAAGAAATATTAGCATCTCAAGCTTTTTGGAGCTTGCCATTTTCCTTGTTATTTTTGATATTATCACCAGACTTAACAGGTTCTTCAATATTAACTGGAATATATTTAGGTATTGTAGCAACATTTTTAGCTTATATTTTCTTTTATAGAGGAATGAGACTTACAGATTCTATAACAGCTTCCATAATATCCTCACTAGAACCAGTATTTACAATAATTTTTGCAATAATAATACTCCATCAGATTTTAACTCCACTACAATTTCTTGGATCTGGGATAATAATATTTAGTTCTATATTAATTTCACTTTAATACTATTTATGGTAATAAGAAAGAGTTTTTCCGTCAGCTTAAGACTTTGAGAAAATCTTAAATATCTACTGCGAATCTGATGAGAAGTTTACCTTTCCTCAATAATATTTGTTATCACTACTAATCCTAGTAATTTCATCTCATTAATTAACTTTTTAATTCATAATATATAACATCTCTTGTGAATCTAATACTTGAATTAGCAAATTATATTGGTATAATCGCTTTTGCAATCTCTGGATCTATGAAGGGAATAAAAAAAGGAATGGATTTACTTGGGGTATTAGTATTAGGATTTTCAACCGCTTTAGGTGGTGGAATCACAGCTGACATTCTTCTTGGAATAAAACCACCAACAAACTTAGTGTACTTGCCCTATCCTCTAACTGCATTAATTGCAAGTTTTCTTACATTTTTATTTTATAAGATATTTGCTAATGTTGGGAAACCGTTACTTTACGCTGATGCAATAGGTCTAGGAGCTTTTACAGCATCTGGTGCATCATTAGCTTATTCAATAGACCCTTCTCCTCTTCTAGTTATAATGATTGGGACTATTACAGCCGTAGGAGGGGGAGTAATTAGAGATATACTTTCTAACGAAGTACCTGTCATTTTAACTAGGGAATTTTATGCTACCGCAGTTATAATTGGTTCTGGAATTTATTTCTTATTAAGATATGAAGGAGAAAGTAATTATTACGATATAATTATATCCTTTTTAATAACTACTGTTTTGAGAATAATAGCAATGAAACTAAAATGGGAACTACCAAAAGTAATTAATACATAATATGTAAAAATTTACTTAATTCTGTTTGTTACACACTAGAAAATTATCTGTAGATATTTTATCTGTGAGTAATATTATAACCGAGGCATTTTTGTCATTGGCTATCTTTCTTATAGTGTTCATTAAAACTTCTTTATCTTCTCTGGAATATGGTAATATTATACTAAGAGATTTTGACCTAGTAAAAAGCATGCTAACAAATTTACCAAAATCACTAACCCATTTAAAATTATAAAGCCAACAAGTATTATAACCCAGCTTATTATTAATCTCTACAATGTTCTCCTCAACTAATCCTTTAAGACTTACTGTCATTCAATTTCAGTATACTCTTTATATATCTAGTTTTAAAATTTTTGCTCTCTAAACACTTTAATACTCCAGTTTAAAATCTGTTAAAGTATTTTTATAAGACTTCTAGCTTAAAAAAGAAGTTAAAAAATTAACTCAAAAGTAAGTTTTAAAATAAACAATTTTTAGTTTATACATGGCTGAGAAAAAATCACTTTTCATTAGAGAGAGCTCAGGTTTAATTAAGCAAGTAAATCTATTAGACGCTGTTATGTTAAATCTAGGCAATATGTCTGCTGGAGAAGCGTTATTCCAGTCGATTTCTCCATATATTAGTAACGGTGCAATACTTTGGTTAGCCAGTATATTGGGGTTTCTACTATCAATACCTCAGATTATAGTCTATACTTTCATGACATTAAAAATAAGAAGAACTGGAGGGGATTATGTATGGATTTCTAGAATTATAGATGGTCGTTTAGGATCAATTCTAGCATTGTCATATTTAATTCAATCAACTGCATTCTTTGCGATAATAGCATTCTTCTCAGCTTCCTCAGTTAACTCAGTACTCTGTACTATAGGTATAATGAATCATAACCATCAACTTATAAACTTAGCAAATTCAGTCTTTGTAAATCCTTACGGAAATGTAACACTTGACCAAAGATTAATATTCTATGCAATTTCGGCAATTTTCTTTGGAATAGTTATCGCTCTTAATATTAGAAAAGCAAAATGGGGTTTTACTTTAGTTACCGTATTGGGAATATTTTCCATCTTTGCCTTATTACTGGCAATGATTGTTGTTGGTGTTAACTCTGGTGATTTCTTTGCTAAATTACAACCATTCTTATCAGCATATAATATTTCAGCACCAGTTGGAAAAAGAGCGTTTTTACCCAGTAACTTTAGCCTATTAGCAACCCTTTCATTACTTCCACTATTTGCATTATATACTTATCCATGGATAAATGCTGGTCCTTCAGTATCAGCTGAGTTTAAGAATTCCGATAAAGTGGCTAAATTAAACATTATTATAGCCTCAGTAGTAACATTCCTTTTAGTAACATTAGGATTTATGGAAATGGACTTAGTGGCAGGCTATAATTTTAACATTTCAGCCTATCCCACATTTGTTTATAACTTTTGGACTGTCGCAATAGCATTGGCTGGAAATCAAGCATTACAATGGATTATAGGACTTGGACTTATACTATGGAACTTTTACACATTGTCCTATGGCGTTGTTATGTTCTCCAGATACGTTTTCGCACTCTCATTTGATAGAATATTACCAGAAAAATTCACCGAAGTAAATAGGTACGGCTCACCAGTATACGCCCACTTACTCGATTTAACAATCACACTTCTCCTCCTATTAATTCCAGTATTTTCAATTAATGCTGCAGTATCATTATACGGAACTACAATTTTGGGTGCTATATATTTATTCTTTGGAGTTTTAGCTGGAACGCTGTATGGTTTTAAGAATAATGAGAAGATATTGAAAGTTTTCGGAATTTTAGCAAGTGGTTACTTAGCCTATTTAACATACGAAGCCGCAACAAACCCATTAATAGGTTTCACAACAACACAAGGGATTAATATAACAACTCTATTGTTCGTTATATTAGCATATGTGTTCGCTATTGGAGTATTCTCAGCATCTTATTTAAAGCATAAAAGAGAGGGTGTAGACTTAACTATTTTATTTAAAGAGATACCCCCTGAGTAGTTAAGGTAAAAATTAAGATATTAATTTTTTATAACTACAACCCCCCTTTTAATCTCATGGACCTAGGAGTATTCTTTGCCTCTTTAGGAATTTCTTTACTTGAGTTATCAGAAGCAGGAGCTGTAGCAGCAATCTATCATAATATTTTAAAGAACAATTTACCATTTATTTACGCTATAGCTGGAGTGTTAATTGTTTTAATACCAACATTTACGTTAGGAAAATACATTTATCTAGTACCTATTAACTATTTTCTTTTAGTTGCAGCAATAATACTGTTTTACTTCGGTTATAGATTAATTAGAAGTGCAAGAAGATATTTTAAGAAACAATTTAAGAGAAAAGAAGAAGAAAAAGAAGAAGGCATAGGAGTAGTATTTACCGTATCTGCAGTCGAAGGGTTAGAAGCTGCGTTAGTAATTTTAGCATTAATTCCTCAAAGCTACTTTTCAGCCTTATTAGGAACAATAATTTCTGGCATTCTTGTAGTTATTCTTACAGCATTGTTAAAAGCACAAATAGCTAAAATTAGACTGCCACACTTAAAGTTTGTTCTTTCAGCACTTCTTTTCAGTTTAGGGAGTATGTGGCTACTAGAAATTTTTACTGATATTACGGAGGCATTTCTAGCTATTTTCTTCGTTATTTATTTAGGTATAAATTATCTTATTATAAAAAGTTAAATAACCGCATCAGATCGGCTTTAACTTGAATTTTGTATTTTAATAAATATCTATAGTTTACTAACTTTACTTAATACGATATTATCATTATTTTTAATAAATCTTTCACAAATTTTAATAGCATGATATATATTCCTCATTAACATATAAATAATTGACTTCATGAAGCAAAAATATTAAGCTGATATTTTTAGTATCAGAAAGAAATTTATAGGCTAATAAAAATATTATATCTGTGTTATTGTGAAATAAAATAATTTTTTGACTAATATTTATTATCAGATTATAGGAAAAGCATGAATAATTAATAGATTTAAGCTTAGTAACAATAAGTTTCTTTCTAGTTAAGAGATTTATTAAAAAGAAAATTGGCCAAGGATAAAATTTTTATCATTCTATATGAATTTTATAGTATGGCTCAACAGAATATTGAGATTTTAGGACTAGAAAAGCTTAGAGATGGAGCATTATATTATATTATTGTCTCATTCTTAGGAATAATATTAGGAATACTGACCTTAGGAGTTTCTTTCTCTATAACTGGAATTACCTCCTCTATTACTACAGTTCTCATAATGGGTTTGATCTCTTCATTAATTACATTACCATTAGTTATATTGTCCTTTTATCGAACGAAAGAAGGCTTTAGTATATTAGTATCTACCGGAAAAGATTTAGGAAACGGAATAACCGGGACAATATTAATATTAATTGGAATTGTAATTGGATCTATAGGAACTTTAGTAACTGTTATTTTTATCTTACCTTTACTATCTAAACAACCACTTCCCTCTATTTTACCATCGCTTGTAGGGGGAGTAATAGTTCTATTTATAGGTGGAATAATTGGCCTTATAGGTTACATCTTGCTAGCTTTAGCATATAGAAGAGCTGGAGAAATTTACTTAAACGATGACCTGAAGAATGCTGGTTTACTTATGATAATTGGATCTGTAATTGGCCTTATAGTATCGGTTGTAGGTTATATTCTAATCCTAATAAGTTTCATTCTAGTTTATACTGGTCTAGGTAACCTATTAAAAAGATTATCTCAAACAACCTCCCAGCTTGCACAACTACAATTACCGAGTGGACCCATTTCGCAAGTGGGTATAGGAACTCTTAGAAGTAATGGAATTGCTTTAGTTACAATCAATTCACAATATTCAGTGCAGATAATAAGTGCACTACTGTTAGGAACAAATTACACAACATCAGATATCTCACCAAACACGTTAAATATAGGATTTAACACGATCACAATAAACTTCAGAACTGCTTTAACTCTCGTCACTGGAAATATTTATTATATACAGCTTACATTATCTAACGGACAAACCCTGAACGTGGCAGTAATATATCAACCATAATAGAGTTTAATGGATTACTAAATGTAGCTAACATGCTTACAAAGATTAGTAACTGCATTTATACTAGTTCATAATCTAAAGTACAATAGTATCTCTAAGTTCGTATAAGACTTAAGGAAAGTGCCTTGCCCTATAATTTGACAGAATATAAAATCTATTTTATTAATACAATGATCAGGAGTACGTTACTTGGCATAAGTATGTTTTCTGAGAACTTTAGAAGATATACTAAAATAACTAAAAAACTTAGAATAGGAAAAAGGTTAAAATTGATGAAAGCCAATACTAAGTGTTATAGTTAATAACTAAGTAAAAAACATACGGCATATCATTCGCAAAATTGTACTTAAAGAGTTTTGTACTCATATCTACTTTATATTGAAATTTTCTATTTACACAGATAAAATACTTTTCTTTATACATTCTGGAATACTTCTCTGAAAATTAATGTTAATACGATGAAGACAAAATATTACAAAAGTGCAAGAAAGTCAGATCCTTTTCAAAACTAAGATATAATTAGAGCCCAATATTAATATTGAATTTTATGTTATGAAAATGTTTTGAAAAATCTTGTCAGATGGAAAATATTTAAGAACCATTTTACTCAAAATGCTCATGGAAGACAATTTTACGAGAATTGTAAAAGATAAGACAAGAAGAGAAATATTAATTTATCTTTATAATAAAAACAAAGCTACCTATTCAGATATATTACATGATCTAAATTTATCTACTGGAAAACTAAATTATCATCTCAAAATTCTCCAACCATTAATAACAAAAGAAGGAGAGTATTATATGCTTAATGAAAAGGGAAGACAATTAGTGGAAATAATGCTTAGCCCGGGAAATGATAAAAAGGAATCCGAATATACCAAATATCTACCTCAATTTCTAGCAGTTGCATCATTAATTTTTCTATTCATAGCCGGTGGGCTTTTATCTCACATTCATGCATTTTACATTATTTATTCCATTTCAATAATATTATTGCTTTCCTCAGTGTTTTTTCTTTACACTTTAGAAGTGAAGGGCTTAGAGAATGCAATGATATTCTTAGCAATATTATTCCCTTACGCGTTTTACCTAAATGGGCATATATTTTCTTGTATTCAGTTTTACCAGCTTACCTGATCATAACATCATCTGTTAGTATTAACTATTATATTTATGAATTAATACCTACATTAATATATTATTTTGGAATATTACCTAAATTTATAAACTATAATGAAAAACTCATGATTACTTTGTGGACTATTATATTGGGAATTGATGCATTATCAAGCTTTTCATACTATTATCTAATAGATTTAACACCGCTATTACTAGGCCTATCTACCCTAATTAATAGAGAGTCAACAGAAAATTATAAGATACTTTTCCTACTTACGCTGGTAGTGATTATAGGAGGTGTCGTGTTCAAAATTATCATTGGGGCATAATATACTAAGTTAAAACTGTCCTCTTCAATAAATGCAGTCTTTCGAATTTAAGCTTGAAGAGAATATAACTGAAAAGGAAGAACTTCTATATGATTTCCATTTATAAATTTTGTTTTAGAGTAATTTACGTGATTTAATAGATATTAAAACCTTGAAAACGCAATATTAGTCCTATAAATATTATATTAAAACTAAATTATCATAATTTCTTTCTTAGTCATTTCCACCTCATAACAAGCTTAAGGATAAATTACTTCTATTCCCATATCTTTAGCCATCGCCTTAACTCTCTCAGGATATCTATCGTGAACAAAGGGTGTTATAACGTAAACTAAAGTTATCTTAACATTTTTAACTTTCTCATATAATTCCTTCTTTCTTTTTATTATTGGCAAATCTCCTCTTTTTAATGAGGAAGTTATCTCAATCAATATAACATTACCATCTTTTACTATAATATCATACTCAATATCAGAAGGTTCTTCATAAACATACCCCTCCTTGTCATAGAGAATTTCCCTTGAAACCTTCCAGCCAGTACTACTTAGAATCTCTCTAATGCCTTGCCTAAAAGAGTCTTCGTTCATAATCCCCCATCTAGCACCAAGACCAGTAATGATAGTTTCTAGTCTCTTTATATCATCCTTTGTGGCCATCGTCTTTTTAATCTCCTCCAATTCTTGCTTAGTAGCCATATTTTGCTTTATTTCTTCTAACTCTTGTTTTGTGGCCATATTTTTAAGGTCTTCCTTCGTAACAATTGTCTTCTTTATTTCTTCTAACTCTTGTTTTGTAACTATCGTCTTTTTAATCTCCTCCAATTCTTGCTTAGTAGCCATATTTTGCTTGATGTCCTCAATTTCTCTACTCAATTTTTCAATATCTTGCTTAGTAGCCAAATTCTGCCAAGGAGTCAACTTAGCCAATACTTGGTAGATTATTTCTGGTCTAGCAGTTAGTACATCTATCAATATAGATGGATTATTGAGCAATACTTTTTTAATTTCTTCCTCTAAACTCACACAATTAAATTAATCTTATGAGAATTTAAATCTACCTTAAATATATTCATATTATATAGAGTATAACTAGAGTTTAGCTTTCATCGCAACTAGTAATCATTTTATTTTTTCTTTATATAAACTCTCTTCGATTAATATATAAATAACCATAGTATTCAAAGGCAAATGAAGATATTTTATGGTTTAAGAAAAATTAACTATCACATATTTACCACACTTATTATCTAAAAATAAAATACTTAACTATCGATGTTACATAGAGAATATTAATGCTAAAAAGTCGTCGGCCCCACATAAAACTCCATCTTTAATACTGTCGAGTTTAATGCTAAAAATTCAACGTATAGCCACGTATAATCAATTATATGAATCATTGAAGTCACCTCTATAGAATAATTTAAGATAATTGTTGCACTATCGTATTCTACATCGTTTACAAACGCAGGATATATGACTTTTATTAATAAGTTTAAGTACTTATAACCTTTAGAAATATATACTGAATCATTTAAAATAGTAATATTTACTATAGGCTTAAGGTAAAATATCCTAGTAATCTCCGAACCATTATTTACCGGTGCAAAGACTAGAAAACTGTCCCCTATTTTTATTTTAGTTAGGTTAATGTAAACATACGAGGCTACAAGCGTTTTATTTCCTAAATTCGTAAATGTAGTACCGGAACCTATTATAAAACTATAATTTCCTATAACGGGATCTTGTTTATATGTAGGAGTAGAAACTGACGTAAATACATATAGCGGATTATTAGAATTATGGTTAACAAAGTACACATCATATATATTATAGGCAGTTACTCCTCCTAATATTAAAGCTACTGCAATTAATATAACCGAAATAGTCTTCCACGAATTCACGTTTTCTCACCATAAATTATTAATGCCTATGGATTGGGATCCATAAAAGAAATTTAAACCTAAACAAATAAAAAATGACTTTTAAGATACCGTATTTGGAGCCACATAAAATTCTAGCCTTATTACGGAAGAATTATATGCATGGAATCCCACTAATAATAAAGTATTGCCATATATTGTAGATAAAGCTGTACTTTCTGGAGGATTAGCATCTAGTATCGTAGTTATACCTCCTTCTCCCATACTATTTAATGCTGTTATATTCACTTTTATACTGAAATTAAGATATTCTGACCCGTCCATACTAAATATAGTATTTTTAACTATTGTAACGTTTAGTATAGGATTATTGAAGAATTGTACTGGGACATTACTACCAACGTTAATAGATGGATAAACCATGAATGATTCACCTACTTTTGCTTTGCTTAGATTAATATCTACATATGCAATAATTAGAGTATAATTCGCTAAGTTTTTGGTTAGTATTCCACTATTAATTACAAATGGATAATTACCAATTAACGGAGTCGATCTATATTCTGGAGAAGAAACTGCCATAACTAGTTTACTACCTAACTTTGCACTATTACCAGATGATAAATTGGTTACAGTTATATATCTATGTTGACTAATAAATAATACTAAACCTTCTAGCACTATTATCCCAATCAAAATAATAGATATTAATTTCCACTTATTCAAATAGATCACCTCTTAAGGGGAAATTACAATTGTCCATCCTGCACCAACTTGTGAAATAGACCATGGGAAGCAGTCATCCCAAAAGTGCCCCAGTGTAAATACTGTAAAGTTTAACTGATATTCTGGATATAACCCATTGCTTGTAGGAGTATATATTAACGTAACTGTTGGCCATGTCCATTCGGCTTGAGCATAGGGATTTGCATTAGGATCATTGATAGCCCATTTCCATTCTTCTACATAATTAGGATTAGCAGCTGGTGGTCGATAAGTTTCTCCTTCAACACGATAGACGTAAAAAGTCTCAGAAACTCCAGCTGTAACTGTGCCAGACACCGAATAACCAGCTATTGGGGTCACAGTAATAGTCAGTGAAAATGACGCTTGCTGTGTTTGTGTTGCATACAAACCATATTGCCAACAATTAATAGGAGATACGTTATAGATGTATGTATTAGGAGGACTGTTAGTTATATTAATATACTGAATCATTGTGGGACCATTGCTATCTCCCAATCCTCCATCATTTTCATACCAACATCCAGATGCTACAACTTGACCTTGATTAACTACGAATACAGGTAGTATTGTTATGCCGTTTACTGTTGTTGTACCATTAGCAAAATATACACTTACTTGGTCTGCAGTACTTGTCTGATTACCGTTAGCAGTCGTATAAGCCCATTGAGTAGAAATTACAAGCCTAAGATTTTGGGTTGAAGTTGAGGCGGAATAGCCATTAGTCTCTTTACTTACTAGAAATATCATCGGTAATATTAGTGCTAGCAATATGATAATTCTTAAGAGTTTTCTCATTCTCTCCCCCTTCTTATGATTATTTATATTTCTGGTATATATAAGTTTAACGCTCTTTTTTTTAAAAAAAAAACAAGTGCTATAGTATCTTTATTCTTCTTAATGAATACATATTATAATAAACGGCATTTCCTTAGACCCCAATTTCATCATCTCGAAAATAATTTAATAGAGTTAAAAATTGGATAAAATAGTTTAACTAAATATTCTTGCAAAGTAATATTATCTTGTAATAACAAGATAATTAGTAGTAAGCGGAAGTCTTCTTTGCTTGTTGTCCCCTTGAGGAGCATAGTGTGTAGATTAGTATTGCTAGGACGAAGATGAATAATCTGAATAACCAATTCCTTGACGAGGTAAAGATTAGGAATGATTTGATTATCTTGTATGATGTCTCTATTGGTGTCCTAACCTTATTATACTACTTTATCACAATACTCCTATTCACGTCTAGGTTTGTCCCCTTTGCCAAGTATTTCTTTTCCCTACCATGATGTACTATTAGCCAGAATGTTGCCTTCTTACCACTTGATTTTACTGTGTATTCTCCGTCAAAATTACGATGTTTTCCAACCTTCTCCACGGGTACTGCTATAATGTAATTAAATCTTGACAAGTAGTTGATCACATCTACTGAGTAAAACCCAGCATCTAGTACTACTAGTTCTATTTCAAGGCCTAATGCCAAGATATGTTCCATCAAGTTCTTTACTATCTCTACTCTTGTCATTCCTTTTTCCTACGCGTGTGAATGCTAGTATTAGTATTTTTCCCTTTACTCTTGTTGTTGCGTAATTCCATGCATAACCATATTCTGATCCGCTTAATCCTTCTACTGGTTTTCCCTTGTATGTCCAATCTATTGAGATTCTTACACTTTTCTCCCACCCAATTCCTTGATTGAGATTGTTTTGATCAAGTTTAGCATTTGTTCTATGTGGTTGTTCTTACACGTAGTTTCTCGCTGTTTGTGGTGATATTCCTTTGCCTTGTTTTCTACTGAATCCCTACTAAGTGCTGCTGTTATAAGTGTTTTCTTTACTTCTTCAGCCTTGAAGTTTATGAGAGAAAATAATTTTTCCTTGATTTGTGCAAGTATTTTTGGGTGGATGGAGTCTGGTATTATCAAGTGTTATTCCCCCTAATGTAATACCATTCCATCCACCTTAACTTTTCCTCTAATTACAAAATTTTGTAATTAGAGGAAATTATTCTTTGAAATTATTTTTGTAAAATGAATTTGGAGTCTAAGGATTTATCTGAAAATTCTAGTACTAAACACTTTTTAAAAGATAACAACTTAAAATATAAAATTTCTTCTTAAAAACGGTAAGAATTATATTATTCATCTGAAATTAGAAATAAATAGCCACATAATTTTTTATAAGAATTATAGTTTTCATAGATTTTTAAACCTAGTCCTTAGACTTCATTCATTTTACAAAAATAATTTCAAATAAAGCGGATGGAGCGGATCACCCTGGAGAACAAGGTTGATAATACCAGACTCTATCCACCCAAAAACACTTGCACAAATCAAGGAAAAATTATTTTCTCTCATAAACTTCAAGGAGAGAAAGGTAGAAGAAAAACAGCAGCACTTAATAGAGACTCAGTAGAAAACAAGAAAAAAGAGTTTTTGGAATATCACCATAAACCGTAAGGAACTACGTCAATATGAGAGTCTCTTTTTTCGTGTAAAGAACAAAATGAATTAAATTCGAAAAAGATATAATAAAAGTTAATTTTTTGAGAAAAGTTTGTATATTAGAGGGTGGACCTTAACATATGAAGGGGAATAACGGGAACAAAAGGACGAACTCTTTTTGCACTCAGGACACTCTCCTCCTACGGGGAATCCACGCAATTCAACCGAACTACTAAAATCAAGTATCACGAGAGTAAAATAAATAAGCAAGTAAGGAGAAAAACAACATAAGCCCAAGGACACTATGGGGATAACACCCCTTGTGAGAGGCTGGCTGTGAAGCCCCTAGAACGATCTAACAAGTGGGGACTAAGCCCCGTGTAGGAGAGAGTAACAAATTACTCTAGGGGCTGAACATAGTTAACACTATGTAAGGAAATCACGGTATTGCAATCACAAGATTTATATATAGGATTCATGTTTAACACCCACAGATTCTCGGTTCCCACAAGAATGTTAGAGGCGAAGCATGTGGGGCCTCTTGAACCATTTAACGAGTTTTACGAGAGGCTCATTGCTAGGGGCAAGAGTGTAAAGCAGGTTACATATGCACTTGCGGGGAAGCTTGCTTGCATAGCATATCACGTTTTAAAGGATGGTGTTTACAAGGGCATACTCAAGAAGCGTCTTAGAGTACCCAAGGGTGAGGAAGTTGATGTCAAGGATTTCGATGTGGGAGACGCACTGAACTCGTTATCCCCGTAGGTTTGTTAGAGGCGGTAGCATATAGTGCCTATATTCGTGATAGCAGTTATTCTACTTTAACGTAACTTAAAAGTTTTCATCAAACCTATAGCACCCCCTAAACGAATTTCAACGAACCGGAGAAACTCCTCTACACTCCTCAAGTTAAGGGAGCTGACCAAATCTCTAACCGTGTTAACAACCATCACTAAGATAAGTAGGTAACTAGGGTTGTTTCTTTTAAGACTTGGTGGTATTCTGAGGTTGTTTCGCATGGTTCTCCTAAGGATAAGACTAAGGCGTTGAGGTTGGGTTTCAATGTAATCTTAGTTAATCCTAGGGGTTACTACTAGTTCTGATGAACATGAGAGGTTAATGAGGTTGAGGGGTTTTGATAGGCATATGGCTTCAGCTTATTTGATAGCTTTAAGGGGATTAGAATTGATTAAAAGTAATTAAAAGTTACGTAAATATGTTAGAGACTGTTGTACTTTAAACTATAATGTATATATGTTAGTAAAAAAGTGATTAAGTGTGGTTATAAAGTTCTATTCCTATGAATTTAAACTATTCATAGCTGGAATATTATCATTCCTTATAATACATTTTTCAAATATTTTCTATGTTATTCTGCCAAAAATTCCTAATCTTTCTGTGATTTTTAATCAACTTCTAGATATTTTGGTAAATCTGATAGTTTACTCTACAATAGTGTCCTTTATAACTTATAAGTTATTTGAAGGTAATGAGACTGGGAAGTATTATATTATCTGGTTTTGGTCATTATTTATTAATTACTACTTTTTTCACATCACGTTAAACTTTCCATTTAAACTAGGAATTTTCACGGGTTCAGTATTAGCCTTGTTTTTTGCAATTCCACCATCATTAATTATGTCAGCAATTAGATACAAAAAAGGTGAAGTTAAGGATTCATTACCTACTCATCAGCTATGGATGGGTACTGTGATGTTTGTTGCTCTAATTTTACTTTCAATTTATACCGGGATAAAAATAACGTTCTTTCTTTATGGTGCATTAGTCGGATTACTGCTTTCATTTTTAGCTATAGGCACAAGTAGAACGTTAATTAACCTTTCTTTAGTTCCAATGTTCATTATTGCGATAGAGTATACGGGAAACACAATATATCACGTAACCTTACTAACAATTCTACTTATATTTGGTATATCTTTTCTAGTATTTTGGACTTCCATGAAACCGGCTGTTATAATAAATCAAATAACAGGTGAGATTACTCCTATAGGCGTGGTCAGCTCAAGATATTTTGCTTTAGCCTTACCCGTTATTGTTACAGTTATATGGTATTTTGTTCATTTGATTTTTGTGCACGTAACGTATAGTGAATATATATCGCCTTTAACACTAAACACTTTTCCCTTAATCTTTATGCCTACAGTAATTTTTAGTACATTAGCTGATTATTTAAGAGGAAGGGAGTTAAATAAAATTGTAAGACAGTATACAGGCCAAGAAACATCTGGAATAATTGGAGGGGTTGGCCTAGCCGATGGTCTTTGGTTAGACCTGGTTGGAGTTATGATATATTACTTAACTATTATACGTTTCGGCTTTCTTGATGGTAGCTTATTTTATCTAATATTCATATCTCCTATAATTGTTATACTAACAAGATTCACTTAATCTGAGTGCATAAGGAAAATTAGAGTAAATCTGTTTTATTGAATCATGATAGGTTATATAGATGAGGATTAAGTATTGCATATTTGGCACCTATCATAAATCTAAGTTTATAGTTCCTAGAAGCTTTCAGTTAATATTTATTGAAAAGTAGAACATTTACAAGAGAAAAGCTTAATATTCTAAAAACTTATTATAAGGTTCGTAAAATTACAATTATAGACCAAGATAAAATAATTTGTGATTTAATCCTTTAATTTCCATAGAAATTACATCAATTCGGATAAAGGCTTATACATTGATCTAGGGTTATTGCTTGCAATATCTAACTTAGCTTTCTCACTAATATTTAGTGAAAGAAATTCTCTTAAATTTTCACTAATACTCTTTACCCCAGGACCACCATAGTCACTACCGTAAATAGTTTTATAACTTATTTCTTCTAGTCTAGCTAAATATTCTAATAATTTCTTAGGTGGTATTGAAGAGATTTCTGCGTATATGTTCTTTCTTATCCTAACTAATTGGAACGCTGTAGGAACATAATTTGGCCTACCCATATGAGCCATAACAATTTTCAATTTCGGAAAATCCACAGCAACGTCATCCACATTTATAGGGTCAGAATATTTATTCCTAGCTTTTAGGAACATACTTGTCCCAGTATGGATAATAACTGGCAATTCGTGGTCTTGTGCAAATTCATATAATAATTCAAGTTGTTTCAATCCCCCTTCTTCTTCTCTATATGCGTTTGGCTTTACGTGGGAATGAACAGGGTGAAGTTTAAAACCAGATACTCCGGCTTCATATTGTTTTTCTAACCATTCCTTTGCCTCCTGTAAAGTAAGCCTATTAGGTTCTATTCCTCCAATAATGGAAAATCTATTTGCATATTCCTTTACAACTTTTATCATGTTGATAGGGAAATCTTCTTTTGTATTCCATACCTCCCTACTAGGATAAGCTATTATTACTATATAATCAATATTTGCATTGTCCATTTCCTTTAAAATATCTGTAAGATTTGGAGGCGTGAAGCTGTAGCCAGAGTTGTTATCGAAGAAATCATTAGGTAAAGCCTCCTTAAACCACACATGCGTATGTGCATCTATATAGCCCATAAAAATATTGTGAACTTATAGTTTAAAAGATAATTTGATTGATTTCATAAAATTAGATAAGAAAAATTCTCGTCTTGGCAATAGTTTAATTGATCATTTTGGAATACGAAAGAAAAAAAGTAAAAGGATTTCTTGCATATAAAGGAGCAAAATGTGTTGAGCTTCTTATCTTAAAATCTGACCAAAATATTTATTACCTAATACTCTCAGTTTTGTAAAGTTCTTATTATGATAATAGATCCAATTTCTCTATTGAAATTTGAGCATTCAATTCTTAGAGTCCGCTTTCAAATGATCAAGGAATGCTTAAATATAGAGTTAGGATGGAAGATGCTAGAAAATACTCATTATTTTATTGTCAATTGGCATGCAAAAATTGAGGATAAATACGTATTTCCAGTTCTTGAAAAGATGGGGATTAATGTTAAGCCCCTCTCTAATGATCACTTACTCATAGAAAAATATGGGAACTCTGTATTAAAGGAGAGAAGAAAGGATTGGGCTGAAAGATACATTCGCATAGTTATTGATCACAATCTTAATGAAGAAAAAATATTTCCTAAAGAAATAGAACGTGATATATTAAAGGATATTATAACTGATATG
This sequence comes from Sulfurisphaera tokodaii str. 7, assembly GCF_000011205.1. Classification (NCBI taxonomy): domain Archaea; kingdom Thermoproteati; phylum Thermoproteota; class Thermoprotei; order Sulfolobales; family Sulfolobaceae; genus Sulfurisphaera; species Sulfurisphaera tokodaii. The sequence continues at coordinate 1,591,249 of NC_003106.2, read as the reverse complement.
AGAAACTTTTCAGGATACTTTGAGTTTACTGGGTTAAGTGAATATGATCTATATTATTCTGACTAAATTTCCAAGATTAATTTTTAAGATAAGTTAAAATTCTCTCGAATTAGATTGTTTAAATCATTTCTCAGTTAGGATAATAAAGAAAATATTACTATAATAAAATTTTATCATTACTGAATTTACGGTAACAAAGGTGCCTATGGCGAAATTAGAAGTAGTTAAAAGTAAGGATAAGTTACGCCACGGGTAAACACTATGAGGTAAATCAGCTCTTTCTCATATTAATTTTTATTCTTCTCTTAGCTAATTATAGTTGAACGATGAATTGCCACTAGGATCTGAAGGGTGATGAAGCTGGGCTGGTTTAACATTGCTATTAATCATTCATACCCGGAACAATTACCTAATCTATTAGGGCTGTAATTTTAAAGTGTTTTTAGATAAAAAGGAAATGAGAGATATGTTAAAAATAAAGAGAATTTATGATCCAGTAGAAAAAGATGACGGGATTAGGATATTGGTTGATAGATTATGGCCTAGAGGTGTTAGGAAAGATAAGGTAGATGTATGGCTTAAAGATATAGCGCCTAGCGATGAATTAAGAACATGGTTTAATCATGATCCTAATAAGTGGGAAGAGTTTAAAAAGAAATATTTTGAAGAACTTAGTAAGAATCCTAAACTGGATATTTTATTACAGTTGATTAAAAAAGGGGAAAATGTGACTCTACTTTATACATCTAAATCACCATATAATAATGCTGTAGCATTAAAGGAATTTCTAGATAAGATATTTAAAGCGAGTTGACGAGTTATAGTATATGCCTAAATCACCGTTTGAAGTTACTCTATTGATAGAGGATCATCCTTGTGAGGTAATGAAGCTTATATCTACTATGGGCCTAAAAGCAAGCGTAGAGAATGTTAAACTAGGAGATAATGTAACTGATCATATAGTATTATTCGATAACAAAGTTAAAAATGAAGATGTGTTAAAACTTAAATCGGGTAATAGTAAGGTATTAAGGCTCTCAGATAACAGAATATGGGTTAGAACAAATGGTTGTTCTGTATGTAAAGTGCTTTATACCTCTGACGTTGTTGTAGAAAAGATAAAAGTTGTTAAAGAGAGAACTTTACTTTATACTCTCTTAATTCCTAATACTTCCTCATTAAAGGAGTTTTTATCAAAGCTAACAAGTCAAGGAGTTAAGGTTACTGTAATAAGTACAAACGAGATAACTGGTAACGAGTTGACTGAGAGACAGATGGAAATATTAAAATTGGCTTATAGATTAGGGTACTTTGATGATGATAGAGGCATAACTTTAACCGAATTGGCTAATAGATTGAACGTTTCTGCACCAACTCTGGAAGAAATATTACGGAGAGCTTTAAGAAAAGTAGTTAAATACTATCTTGATAAAGTAGGATAAAGGATTTAATTAGAGTAACTCTAATTTCACTGATAATTAAAAGTGTACAAAAGATAGTTCAAATGAAATTTTATGAGTTCAAATAATATTACAAATATTATTTGACTATAATTACTTGTGACCGTAACAAGTGTCACAAAGACTGACAAAATGAACGACAAGCTCACCTCACCCCTAATCTTTTAGGTATATTATATTAAACTCACATAAACAAATCGAAACATATGAAGTTACCACTATTACTTATGATTTCAGGAATAACACTTCTACTATTTGGGGGTATACCAGCAGTTTTCGAATTTATGAATATGCAAGGATTCTTTATAGATCCGACAAGTAGTTTATTTCCAGCACACTGGTTTATAATGATATATGGTTTCTTTGGTTCACTAATTGGAAATGAAATATTCGTAGCGTTAAGCATAGAATGGAGTGGAAAAACTGCAGATAATCGGCTGATAGCGTCTTATCTAGTATTTACAATTCTCGGTATAATCTCATTTTTCTATAACCAACAGTTGGGATTTATTTTTATTCTTATTGCGATGAATATTTTACTTTACTACTCGCAAGAATATCTTGGAAAATCAAGAATAGGAATAAACCCGACTGTTTATAACTGGTTACTTTTCTATTCTTTAATGATAACAATTGTTATAATCTCAGTTCAAATTGGGTTAGGATATGCAATACCTTATTTGAATCTAATATTTCCAACAAGTATGATATTTGCAGTCATGACTAGGGATATAGGATTAGTAACTAGAATTAAAATATCCAGTTCAAGAAATTGGGAAAACATATTGGCCTTCATTTTATTGGTCGTAGGGATGGGATTTAGAGAAAGTGTGTTAATGCTCTTTGCTTGGTTTTTATCATTTCACGCTTCAGGACTTTACAGACCAAAGGGAAGAAGATATCCAATATTACATTTAACTACTGCATGGATTTATTTACTGATTGGTTCTATTTTCATTTCTAACTATGATGTATTCATTCACTCAATTGCAGTTGGTTTCCTTTTCAATACAGTCTTTGGAGTAGATGTTGTCTTAATGGATCTATTTGTTAATGCTTTTCAAAAGAGGGTTTCTGTAAAGCCCTCATATATTCCATTTTTCTTACTTAATATAGGACTAATCATGAGACTGCTATACGACTTTGGCTTTACCACACCAATTTTTATATTGGCCTCACCATTACAAGGAATAGGAATTTTATCGTTCTTTATCCTTACCTTAAGACAAGTTTTGATTAAATGAATATATAATGCCTTTCATAGGAAATGCATAGGATAAATGATATTTATCGATACAAAATATATCTTGTGGCCTCGATTGTCTCGCCCAATTTTAACATCTTAAGGTAAAACTAGTCTTTTGCAATTATTATGAAAAAACTATAAATTCATAATCTATTAATTTACCTAGATAGTAAATTTTTTAATTATATTATAATTTACTAATACGATAATAAGAGTAGCCAAAAAAAGTAATGACTTTGGAAATATCGTAGATTTATTTATAAAGGAAAATAAACCCTGTTAAAAGAAATTTAAGCAAAGTTTATAAAGATGTAATTAGTTGATTATAAAGGTGTCAGCATGGTTGAATTAGTAGATATTAATAATGTAGAGTCTCTCATGAAATTTTTTAATTTCTCTAAAAAGCTTATAATTCCTATTAAAATTATTTCGGATAAAGAGAAGTTCTTTAATTATATTCTTCCTAGGCAGGGAGCGTTTTGTATTATAAGACCAAAGGATTACGAAATAGAGAGTGTAATTAAAAAAATAAGAGAAAATCCATTTTATATATTTATTTCTGAAGAACTCAAAGATGAGTTAATATTACTATACTAAGAAAAAATATTTAGCTATTTAAATCATAACCTACGTTTCAATTACCATATGGACATTTATACTTCTATTTATTCAATTACTATTAAATATTTATTTTTATTCACCTATTAATACACTAATCAGAAGCTGAAAATAACCTGAGTTATGAGGAATCTATTATGTGAAATTAATACTTTTTTATAAAGTCAGACTTTAATGGAAAAATATTCTTATTAAGGTTTTATACGAATTTAGAAAGATTACTTTACTTTAAGTTACTAGTAAGTATAGTTTCTATGAAAACTAAAATGTTTCAATAATTATGAGAAGAAAATCAAAGAATAAAAAATTATTTTACCATTATATCTTTGAATATATTTCAGCATATTTAGCATATAATACTAATGTAATTCAACAGAATCTTTAATTATCCCCTTCTTATTTAACTTTGATCTAATCCAAGATCTAAAATCATAAAACATTATGTTATTATAAGGGCAAGCTTCTATACAATCTCCTACACCTATACATTTGAATGATTTGAATTCTCCTTTCTTTATGAAAGATGCCCTCATATCTGTTAAACCTACTGGACAAGCATTCGCACAATCTACTGTTTTACAATTTAAACATTGTTTAGGATCTTTTATTTTAAGCTTGAAAAATCCTAAATATCCAAATAATTGATTAAATGAGCCCCAAGCACAAATCCCGTTGTTTACGCAAGCATAATTCCCCAGAAATGGCATTAACATGAATTGGATATACCAAATTACGTTAAAATACAAGCTTGCATAAAATACTGTAGGATCATTGCCTAAAATTGAAAAAGTTATAATACCCTCATAATCTAAGTACGAGAGAACGGCAAATACCAATAAAGAAGACCACGTTAAAATCATTACCCATTTATACCATGAGCTTAACCTAGAGGTTAAAGTCTTTCTTCCGATTTTTGAAGATCTGTTATACTTTTTCATAGAGTCAAGGAATGTTCCTTGTAACATATATGGTGCCGTACATGTCACAGAACATATTTGCCTTGAACCAAACATAAATGATAATACTGCGGTAACTACAAAAGTACCTATTATACCGTCAAATAAGTATGAAGGCTCCACAGGCCCATAAGTCCCAAGACCATTAAACCACATGTAAGGAATATATTGAACTTCATTCGAAATTGGTGAAAATGATGGCAGATAAATACTGTAAAATGCGTAAGCAAACATCATTAGCAGATATCTTATCTTATTTTCCAATTTATTATATTCAATAACCCTAAATATTCCAAGTATTCCTAACCAAATTCCCATGCTTATCATAAACCACGAACTTGCAGTAACTGAGGCAAAGGCAGATAATGCGTCTAACAATATAAAGGAAGAGCCGAATTGACCAAACAGAGAGATAGTTGTTGTTACTAGATCTAAGAATCCGCTCGCAAACCAAACTAATACAAAGGCTGAAAGCAAAAGAAGAAAAGCTACTTTTGAGTTTTCTAAATAACTAATCTTTATCCTAATTTCCCTTCTAAGCCTAAAAATACATAGTGAAACTGGAATTAGGTAAGATAAAAAGATTAAGTTTGTTAAATTATATAATTCTTTGAAGAATAACATAGCATATATAAATGATAGGATCGCAAGAATTTCAATAACCATATAAGGTTTGTTCGTGGACATAAGTCTCTGTAAATAAAGCCCTTGAAAGAGTAATCCTACAAATATTAAAGTGAATATTACTGAAGGTATTGGAAAGAATATAGTAATAGGAACTATAATTAAAGCTAAAATATATGATTTATTTAAAATTTTTGATGGAAAAGAAAAAATTAACTTATTTATCTTATTCATAACTTATCACTTCCTAAATAGGATATGGATATATATCTGGATCGCTAAAGAATAATACCATGTTAGAGTTTGTAGCACTAAATAATTGTGATGGTGATGTTATTCCGGGTACAACAACATCTAAGCCAGGTTTACCTAAAGCTAACCAAATTGGATTATTTGCATTTGCAGTTGCAACAGCACTATCATAAGTCTGCATTGCTTGTTCTAATGCACTAATACTATTTAAGCAGTATTGTGTAGGATCAGTTTGGTTTGATGGAACTATTTGTTGGCATTGACCAGTTATTGGATTAGGGAATATATTGGGGTTAAAGACTAAGACTACTACAATATACCATGGTATAGAAGTATTAGTTGTAAATGTTACTAAATGATCGTGTGCTGGAGTTGGTAATACTCCTTCTGGTAATCCAAAAACACCATTCTTTATTCCTAAATATTGCTCAACTATAGTAAAGGCTGGAGAATATATTAAACTCATGTGGTCTGGACATGCTGTAGGAGTAAGAGCAGCACCACATTGAGTATAAATTGTATAGTTTTCTCCGTTATACTTAAATACTGGGAATCCTTGAGGTGTTGCACCTAAGCTTTGTACTCCAAATATTGATAAACCAGCAAATGCTGGCACTAGTACAAATACTGGTGCGGCACCCTTTGGAAATGCTGATATATTACCAGCCCCTACTTCACAACCCATAGCTACTTTACTTTGATTTACAGCATTAGGGAAGAAAACCGTTGCATTAGGAGTACACATAAACTGTGCAGTATATAAGAATGTTATTACTTGTCCATCATAGAAAGCACCACTAGCATTTACAGTTATAGGCCTTACCACAGTAGTAGTTTGTGTAGTAGTCTGGGTAACAGTTTGTGTAGAAGTCTGGGTGACTGTTGAAGTAGTAGTACTAGTCTGAGTAACTGTGAGACTACTTATTGAAGTAGTAGTAACTGTAGATGGTTTTTTAGTAGCATATAGTGCGAACCCAATAGCTGCTATTATTATTAATACTATTACTACTCCTGCAAAAACTATATTAGATACAGCTCTCTTCTCTTTTTTCATTTTTTCAAATCACTAATAAAAAAGATCTTTCAACTATCTATAAACATGTGTTTAAAATTTTCTAACGTAAACTAATATAAGATGTTATATCCCGTAAATTTATGACAAGACGAAATTTAAGATACATAATTTTAGCTATTTTAATAATAATTGTTATTATAGGAGTAGAGATTTTCTCGTCAACAAAAATTACAACAACTTCCACAATAGGAAAAACCATACCTAATAATTTGTATAATCAGTTAATAGAGTTAAGTAATCAAGGATATAATATTACTGCATTACCTACGTACTACTTTAAAGTATCTCCTCTCAATTTCTCTTCAAACGGTAAACCGGCAGTCATCTTTGTAGGTGCAGAATGGTGTCCTTACTGTGCAGCTGAAAGATGGGCATTGATAATAGCTCTTCTTAGATTTGGTAATTTTTCCGGCTTAGAATACATGCTTTCAAGCTCTACTGATGTCTATCCTAATACTCCCACTTTCACTTTTGTTAATGCCACTTATTCAAGTCCTTACATAACATTTTATGGAATTGAGTACCAAGATAGAGATTACCAACCACTTGAAAAAGTTCCTAATCAAGTATATTATGTTTGGAGTAATTACGCAAACTTATCAATTCCATTTATTGTAATAGGATATTATTATAAAGTTGGAACTAGTATTGATCCAGGCTTACTATCTAATCATAACTGGACTTACGTAATAGAGCAACTTCATAATCCTAATAGTCAAATTTATAAAGAAATTTATGCAGAAGCTAATCTAATAACAGAAATGATATGTAAGGTGGATGGAGGAAAACCTTACTCTGTATGTTCACATTTTATACAAAATGATTACATTCCTAACATATACATAGGTGAGGAACTACGCATAGAAAAATAGGGCTAGGGCTTTCTATAGTAGGTATTGCTGATTCTTTATATCTATATTTACATCTATTGTTAGAAAAAATCCCAACATATTGTAATGTGTCTGCTATAATAGATTGCCATAAAGTTGAGTTAAGCGTGTATTCGCATTTTCTAGGAATACCTGACTCTTTACTAGGGTTAATATACTTTTCAATTATGACAATACTTTGGCTTATCGGAATAGAAGAAATACTCAGATATTTATGGATTGTAGGTGCTATATTCTCTATGTATCTAATCTATACAGAGATATTAATAGGAAGTTTATGTATTTATTGTACTCTAGCACACTTATGTTGCCTTATTCAAGGAATAATATTATTCAAAAATAATTAAGATCAAAAATAAGTCTAGTTATAACGATTTAATGTTACTTACCAAATTTTCGGCAAGAATTTCTGGCGTAACAATGCTTTGTAATGCTTTAATAACTTCACTTGGCATAATCCTACCTAAAATTCCTATGTTTACAGCCATAGACGATAATATATAAACTTCAGTTTGATCTTCTGTTAATCTCTTTAGTCTAAATGATATTTCATATACTAACTTATCTGAATTAAACTTATATTCTAGCATGTCAAAATCTAGTTTTGGTCCTTCTAAATTGCCTATTATAGCCCTCTTTAATATAGTTCCAGTTTTAATTCTCTTGAAAGGTAAATATAATATAGCCCTCTTCTGATCTATTGGAATTATTAAATTACTTATTCCGAAAATTAATTTAGGATTCTTTACTATATTGAAAACCTCATCCCTATTTAACAAAACTTTAGTACTGGTTGAGTAGTTAATCCTATGCCAATACCTACTCCTAATATGTTTTTTAAATTCTTTCTCTTTCTCAAATTTTTCTCCACAGCACTCGTAAACCATAGTGCCATGTTTCTAAGTTGAATATAAATAATTTCATTAAAATTGTTCTAACGAAAAGCTCATTTAAAAATATAATCATAAATTATCATGACGTCAGCGTCTTTATCCACATCCCTAGCGGCGCTTATATATTTTCTTGCTCTCTCCATATTATCAGCATAACATACTGTAATACCAGCATAACCATCGGTAAATTGCCAAATTTTACAGTCTTGTAAAACCACTGAAATATCTTCTATTTTCTGAGAAAACATAGAGAATATTACAATATCAGTTTTACCAAGTTCTATTTCTGGTACAACAAGGATTAAACCTCTATGCCTTAAATATCTTATATGTTTTTCCACTAGTTTACTGCTAACTCCCAGCTTATCAGCTATATCAACTGGCTGAATTCTTGGATCTTTTTTCAACTCTTCTACGATTTTAATATCTAAGTTCGATGGTTTAAAAAGAGATTGAAGTGGGAAATAAGAAAGTACTGGATCACCCAATTCTTTAGCCATATAACTTAGTCTGTCCTTAAGTTCTATGTTATCCTTTGCCTGAACTCCATACACGTTTAACCATTCAAGGCACTTTAACTTAAACGAAATAAATTCTCCATCTATGTCATTATAATTTTTGAATGCAATATAAATCTGTATTTTTCCATAAAAATTAGGATTTACATACAGCTTAAATCCTTTTAATATTCCATCATCCATTAATTTCTTAAAACGATAATTTAGACTTGCCGGAGTAAGACCTAGAAGTGAAGCTATTTGCCTTTGTGATATTCTACCATCTCTCAAAAAATAAAAAAGAATTCTCTTGTCTATTAAATCCATGTTTTCACACTTTCTTTATATTTTGTTTAATTTTATTTATTACGTCTTGTGGAATTTCACTTAATCCATGGGCTTTTTTAGCATGAATCTTTAAAATTTCCATAAGCTCATCTTCTGTAGAAGCGTTCTTTATCTCAAATCCGCAGCTCATACCTATGCTAGAACATTGAAACTCAAACTTCTTTTTCCTTCCAAATCCAAATACCATATCAAACATTTTGATAAGATAGTTTTAAGGATTAATTAGAAACATTTTAACGCTTTTTTATATAACCCGTAAAGAAAAGAAGAAATATGCCTAAATATTCGTTTAGTTGTGGAAGTGTAGGAATGAACTGCGGATTCGAAATAAAGAACGCTAGTAGTGAAGATGAGCTATTAGAAATGCTAAAAATTCATGCCAAGTCTAGCCATGGAATAACCTCAATACCATCTGAATTACTTGCAAAAATAAAGCAAAATATAAAGAAATCAGGAAAGTACTCGTTTAGTTGTGCAAGCGTGGGAATGAACTGCGGATTCGAAATAGTTAATGCAGATTCTGAAGAAGAATTGTTAGATGAATTAATGGTTCATGCTAAAATGTCTCATAATTTATCTTCAATACCCCCAGATACTCTAAACAAAATTAAACAAAATATTAAAGTAATGTAATTAAGATATTTTTTATTTTTTAATATTTTAATATTTAGAAATATGTATTTATTTTCACAAAAATAGGTTAGAGAAGGAAAGCTTTACTATTTATTTTAAGATAACTGAAGATGAGAACTCTTTCAATCTATCCATGAACAGTTTTTAGTATAATTAATCTACAAATTTCCACTTAATAATATTAAATAGATTTCTTACTTTCTCTTAATCCTCTTAAGTTAACTTCTATCTGTTTTCTCAATATTTCTCCAGCTACTCCTCCAATATCAACATTTATCTGTATTTCTTCTTTACTTAGCATTTGTTTTAAATGTTCTTCCATTATTTTAGGAGAAACTAAACCGCCATGGGCAAATCCTACAACTTTTGGCTTTAACTCTATTTGCCTCTTTAAACTTTCCATGTACATTTTATAGTCTATTACTGGCGGTGTTGTTGGGATAACGACTCCATTAAAATAAGCTCCAGCACTATCTCCAGTAAACAGAAAATCATCTACAAGAACCGACATATGATGTCTCGCGTGACCTGGTGTATAAATTAATCTCATCCTATATCCGCCTAAGTCAAATTCCTCATTACCCTCTACTTCTATCACTTTATCTTGATCAAGCTTCTTTTCTAACCCACCATAAACATAATAAAGATCTCCTAAAACTTTTTCAGCAGATTCATTTAATTTCTTAAGGCCATCCTCACTGGTTAAATATTTCTTAAAACCGCTTTTTACCAGAACCTTTGCTTTATAAACTTGCAAAAGCTCTGGCAATAAACCAATATGGTCTATATGAAGATGAGTAAGAACAATATAGTCAAGTTTATCTAAGAATGAAAAGTCCGCTATAGAGTTACTAACTCCAGCATCAATCATGACTGTTAATTTTTCGCCACACATTACATAAACAGTGGCAATTTCTGGGAATTCAACTGGTCCTGCAGGAATAGAATGTAAACCTCTGCAAGGCATAGTGTTATACTATTTCGCAACCTATTTAAAACTAATCTTTGACGTTATAGTCAAACTTTAATTTATGTTCTACTCTGATTACATATGGAAGAGAAGGTAACGCTTGTCTTTGGTGTAGGTTTTACAGCAGAATACATAATTAGAGCTATAACTGAAAGGGGGATTAAAGATGTATTAGATGTAGCTATTTTCTCTGTAACTTCAGAAGAAGAATTTAGGAAAAGACAAGCACAAGAGACTATGGATTCAATTCTTAAATACTTATCAGCTATTGGGATAAGTGGACATCCTAAATATATCTCAATTAAAGAACCCTTTGATTTCATTGTTTATCAGATCTCTGATCTTTTATGGACTAGAAATAATTTAGAATTTTATATAATTGGCGGTATGAGAATACTTAACTTAGCACTCTATTTTTATGCTATATTAGCGAAGACTTTAGGAAAAAGAGTGAAAGCATATTCTTATACAGAGGACATGAGTTATAAATATGAGTTACCAGTAATGATTCCAGCTAAACCTTCAGATGCTGAATACGAAATCTTAGAGTATTTGGGGTCAAAATACGGAGAAGTATATATGAATGATATAGCAAAAATTTTGAATAAATCTTTACCTACTATTTCTAAGCAAATAGATTTTCTTGAAAATCAGGGATATGTAGAATGTAAAGAGACTAAACCTAAGCCATGTAAAATTACTGATTTAGGGAAGGTGTGTTTACAAACGCTAAGAGGATTAAAAAGTAGGATGAATGAGTTGTAATATTCATAAGTTTCTGCTTTATCTAAAGCACTACTCTAGATTCCATTAAGCCAAAGAGAAAAGATAAAATTATGAATTATATACACATGTAATTATAGTAAATAATGCTCCTTGTAGATTCTTTGTAAAGTATATAATGTGTTTACGTTGATTTTAGTATTCTAGTGTTTATTATCATTAATGCGATGCCGTAAATTAGACATCCTAAATTCCACAATAAAGATACTGGATTCCCTACGAATGAATTGTAAATAGCTTCCGACATGTATGTTGTTGGTTCTAAGTAAGTTAGGTATCTAAATGGGGCTGGTATAAAAGTAATTGGATAATAAACTGGGGCAAAAAAGGTTAATGCAAATCCTAAAATTTGAGAATACTGAACAACCGCGTAATAATTCTTAATCCCTAAACCTAAAGTTATTCCTAACATAGAAAAGGTGAAAATTCCGATTATAACGCTTAACAATAGGTAAATTACAGATTTTAACACAATATGCAAAATATAATCCCCTAAGATAACTATTACCGGAATCATAATTAGTGTTGAAATACCTTGAGCTATCGCAATGCTTATTGCATACAATTCCCTCGATATACCTGAAGCAACGATGAGAGAAAATCTTCCCTCTCTTCTCTCACTAGATAAAGTTTGAGTAGTGCTAACAAACACGCCAATTGATATATAAAAAGTTATTGTACCAGAGATGAAATAAACTAGATATTTTGAGAAAGTAATTAAGCCAAAAGAGAACATAAAGGCTAATGGGAAAAATATTGAGTAAAAAATTACAGCTGGTAAATATGCCTTAATCATCTTAAATTGCATAATTATTAAATGAATGAATTCACGTAACATCCTTTATTACCTCCAAATAAATCTCCTCTAACGAAGGTAGCTTAACTTCGAACTTTCCTTGAATACTCATAATGACTTTCTTCAACTCTTCTTCTCCTTTCACTCTCAAAATTTTTCCAGATGAATAATCTATAACTTCATACCACGTAGAGAATTTCTCTTTTAGACTAGAAGGAGTTCCTTCAAGTATCACTTTCCTATTGATAAGATAAATCCTATCTGCAAGTCTCTCAGCTTCATCTAAGTAATGAGTTGTAAGTAACATACTTCTTCCCTCTTTCTTAAGGCTAATTAGTAAATCCCATACCTCTCTTCTGGCTTCTGGATCTAAACCAGTTGTTGGCTCATCCAAAATTAAAAGCTTAGGATTATTAACTAGAGCCATTGCAATTAACGTCCTTCTCTTTAAACCACCAGATAGATCTCTTACAAATTTTTTCTTTTCGTCTATAAGATCCAGTCTTTCTATCAATTCTTCAGTATTTTTTATAGCTTGAATCCTGCTTAACCCTTTTATCCTTCCTATGTAATATATGTTATCCCAAACCGTTAAATCACCAAAAGGTTCAGTATCCTGTGGTACAACACCCATTAACTTCTTCACTTTTCTATCAGTAGCTTTTTTACTAAATACTTTTATCTCACCCTTATCTGGAATTAACTCACCATATATTTGTTTTACTAAAGTTGTTTTCCCTGCACCATTAGGACCTAAAAGGGAAACAATTTCCCCCTCATTTATATACATTGAAATATTCTCATTAGCAATGAGCTTTCCATAAAATTTCCAAACATTTCTCACCTCAACGATCATAAATATTAAGACGAGAGGAAAAATAAAAAACTATTATATGACAGAAATATATAATCAAAACATCTTTTAGTCTCCTCTTGGTACCATAAGCTAAATATTTTCTTTTTACGTTAATATTTTATGATAAGTTTAATTGGAAAGATTTTTGATGGAGAGAAAATAATTGAAAAGGGAACTGTTGTTATAGATGGAGATAAAATAGTCAAAATAGTAGAAGAAGAGAGTAAAGAAGGAGAAGTTATATACGGAAATTTCATAATGCCTGGTTTAATTGATACCCATATACATTTCTTCGGTGTAGATGAGGATAATCTTCTGTCATGGAATCTCGTTAACGAAATTGACGTCGCTATAAGAAGTACGAGAGATATGGAAAGGATTTTAAGATCGGGGTTTACAACCGTTAGGGATTTAGGGAGTAAAGTAGCGGTTAATTTAGCCAGATTACAAAGAAAAGGTGAGATCATAGGACCTACTGTCATTGCTTCTGGATACTCGTTATCAATAACTGGAGGTAATGATGACCCCAAATCATTACCTATTGACATAGCTCAAAGGCTTTCATATTCCTTCTATTGTGATTCCCCATATGAGTGCAGAAAGGCCGTAAGAATGGCGATAAGGCAGGGTGCAACAGTAATAAAAGTTTATGCTTCTGGTGCATTTTCTCAAGGAGGAAAAATAATGCCGGGATTTTCACTAGATGAGTTAAAAGCAATTGTTGAAGAGGCTCATAGAAATGGACTTAAAGTTGCGTCTCATGCCTATGGGAAGGAAGCTATTATGAACTCAGTCCTAGCTGGAGTTGATACGATAGAACATGGTTTAGGCTTAGATGAGGAATCTGCCACTTTAATTAAAGAAAAAGGAGTATGTTATATACCTACATTAGCGACTTACGAAATACCATTTGAAGTAGATCCAATAGTTAGACCATTTAGAGAAGAACTAGTTAAAAGGCACTTCACTGAAGATATGAGAATTGCAATATCTAAAGGTTTGAAAATTGCATTGGGAACTGATTATGTAGGATCTAAACAAAGACCTCACGGAAAAAATTATAGAGAAGCTGTACTACTTTCAAGATATATGCCAAATGTAGAAGTATTAAAATCTGCAACTTCTATAGCTAGTGAATGCCTAGGATTACACAATGTTGGCAGAATAAGAGAAGGTTATAACGCTGATGTAATCGTATTAAACGCTGATCCCTTAAATGACATAGAAAACTTATCACCACAACATATAATGTATGTGATAAAAGAAGGGCAAAAGTATAAAGGTTATGCTCTTTTTAATGATTAATTTCTGTAGCTTCAACTGTATATGTCACATTTTCTAACTGAGAAAAAATCTGTAGTAGAGATTGTATAGAAGAGAAAAATCCAGATGTTTCTATTACATAAGCTTGATCTCCCTTAATAAGTACTATTCCACTTTCAGGATATATTGACTCTCCGTAAAGCGAGTTTTCCAATTCATATTCATTATTAGAATAATAGTATTTAAAACCATTATAAGTACCATTTATAGTTACGTTAGAAGATGGTAAGATTGAAAGAGAAACGTTTACAAATCGCGTGCTATTATAATTAATTTCCGCTATAATGAGTACCGACTGATTTTGGGTTAAAACCTCTAAAGTTCCATTACTCGAAAAAGTAGAAATTACTTCTAAAGTTGGATAAATTGCACTTAATGGCGAATCAAAAGGGATGGTAGGAATTGTTAAATTCTTTTTAAAAGTAAGATTGAAAAAAGTGTATCCAAATCCGCGATAATACGTGAAGGAAAGGTGCTTATCTATTGTCCAATTGTCTGAGGAATATAGTATCTGAATTTTTGATTTTATTATTTTAGGCGATTGATTAGCGTAAAAATAAAGCCCAACAGCAATAACTAATAGAACAATAAGAATTATCGTTAATTTTGATACCACACATTACAACTTATTTTCAGTATTTATAAATATTCACTTCACATTTGTGAAAATATAATTATCCACTAATTTCTTTAATACTTAAATTTACACTATACAAGTAGTTATATAAGGTAATCTAAAAAGAAACACAGCTATCAATAATACTACCCTGATTCTCAGCATAATGGGAAAAACAAAATTTCAAGAAATTTAATCCTATAATATATATTATATGCCATAGTTAGAGTTCATAATCGTATAGAGTATCATCTTGAGAAAAATCTATTAGAGAGTGAAAACCGAGATGAATTTCTCTTACACTTTGTCAAAAACTTCTAGCTAATTTACCCATCTTGCTAATTCCTTCAATTTATTAATTATTATTCTTAAAATTCAAGTTAAAAATTATGAAATAGCCATAGGCTAGACATATCCAGCTTCGGTCATTTTACTAATTACCTTGGATATCATCTTATCTTGTAACAAATAAACGGACAGTATTGCTAGTACAAGGACACTGATTCCTAATATAAGAAGAGATGCAAATATTACGAATAGTATTGGTATTACAATAATACCAAATACAAACCCCATTAGAAAATTCTTTCCCCTAATTTCTATATTAATAGGGTTAAACTCGTCCTTTAGTTGCATAGGGATAGTCAAAGCTAATAGGTAAGTATATAGCATACATACTAGTGGAGTATAGAGTAATAAGGCAATCCCTATTTTTAGGAAAACAGGGTTCCAGACCGAGAGTACAAAACTAGATATTGCGAACGGAATGTTTATTATGAGGCTTTGAACTCCAGTAGCAATCATTAAATATCTAAAGAACTTATAGCCTATTGAAGGTACTGTAAGCCAAAGTCTTTCACTCATTAGGTTACTCATGCTCACGAAAAGTGTTGAGAAAATTGTTATATATGAGATGACTATGGATACTCCCGCATTTAATGATTCAATAGAAGTTAAAATCAAGTACCTAAACACTATGAAGTAAACAACTGCTAATACTGAAGTTATTAAGATGATCCAATTCATCTTGACTACCTTCATACTGTAATTCCCAGAAAAAGTGTAGAAACCAGTTCTACCGGTTAAGGAGAAATAGGTTAATTTTAGTTGTAAAATCGCCTTAAATGGACTTGAAGTCGTAAAAGATATGGGATGTTCCACTATCCCAGAAGTTCTCGATACCTTTTTCATTAGTATTTGGTCATAGTTCCCTATTTTCCTTATTGATATAATCGTTAACATCACGGTATATGGTAATGTAACTGAGAGACTTTCGTATAAGTAGCCGAAAGCTGCTGAAGTAGGAGAGTATTCAAAACCGAATAGCGGTGACAAGAGCCATAACGCTACCGCTACTATTATTAGAATTTTATAACTCGTCCTAACCTCTTGTAAAGTAAGATTTAGTGAGAGTAGAGAGATACCTAATAGAGGGGATATTATCAACAACCCAGAACTATAGGAAAATGATGTCAAATAAACTATAAATACTAAATAAATTATTAAATTTGAAATGTACAAAGCTATGCCTAATTTCTTTCTATCTATAGGTAATGTGAACAAATAATCTAAGTCTGCCTTCATTAGAGTGAATCCAGAAATGTAAGCGAAGAGAATGTAAAAGGCGGTAATATAAACGATACTGTAGTAACTAGGTAGTGCTGAATGTATACCTTTTGAAATCGTCGGTATAATACTATATAGTGAAATAAGAACAGTTATTACTATTAATGCTATAAGTCCCCCTTTCGAGAATCTACTGAATAAAATAAGTTTCACTAATTTACTTAACACTTTCCATCAACCTCGCAACTATAGATTCAATAGGTTCATTCTCCTCACCAAACTTCTTCAGGTCAGATATATTACCTTGCCATACTACCTGACCATTAGATAATACTATTACCTTACTGGCTAGTCTTCTGGCTATAGACATTATATGAGTTGAAACCAGCATAGTAGCATTAGTCATGGAATTTAGCAGTGATATAACCCTCTCTTGAGTTGGTATATCCAAATAATTCAAAGGCTCATCTAAAAGCAGTATTTCTGGATCATGGATTAAGGCTAAAGCCAAAGCCAATTTCTGCCTATTACCTCTAGATAGAGACATAACCCTATTCTTCT
The DNA here is from genome assembly GCF_000011205.1 of Sulfurisphaera tokodaii str. 7. Classification (NCBI taxonomy): domain Archaea; kingdom Thermoproteati; phylum Thermoproteota; class Thermoprotei; order Sulfolobales; family Sulfolobaceae; genus Sulfurisphaera; species Sulfurisphaera tokodaii. The sequence continues at coordinate 1,574,286 of NC_003106.2, read as the reverse complement.
CGTACTGTCTGAGAGCTAAAAAATCTAAGAGTTTGTCAACCTTATCCTTAACATTATTTACTCCTCTTAATGAAGCAATATACTCCAAATTCTCTCTAACAGTAAGCATCAAATAGGGGCTTGCATCTTCTGGTAAATATCCAATTATCCCCCTAGCTTTAGTAGAAAAGGGATCTAATCCTTTGACAAGAACTTCTCCATTATCCGGTCTTAATAAACCGACGATTAGTTTGAGAGTAGTCGATTTACCTGCTCCGTTAGGTCCTAAAAGTGCCACCTTTTCTCCACATTCAATCGTAAACGAAACATTATTTAACGCAGTAACTTTACCGTATTTCTTGACTACATTTCTAAGCTCGATACAATTCATAGAATAAATTATGAACTAAAAATTAAAACCTTAACTGTATTAATCCTTTGTATAATTCATTATTTTCATGTTAATTCAGCATATCTTTCTTTAACTTTAGCGTAAAATCAAAAATCAGTTTAGACTCTAAATCATAATCCTTATCCTTATTTTTATGGTGCTTATGATATAACATTTATAGTCAGATAAAGTTATCTAGAGCTAGAAGATTACCAGACTTATTGATATAGCTTTTAAACATGTTACGTGTTCCTATGAATTAGGAAAGTAACAGTGAATTAAGATTAATAACCAATAAATCAACAGTTTTTATTAAATTCAACTCTAATTAATAGTTATGAATTGGACACTTACCATAAAAGAATTTGGTCCATTTAACAACACCTCATTAGAGCTTAAACCTTTAACGATATTCATAGGTAAAAACAGCCTAGGCAAATCTCTCATACTGAGACTCCTATGGAGTCTCTCTTCTGCAGAACCAGATTATAAGGAATTTAGCAAGGAGTTTATGAGATTAGGCGGGTACTCCAGAAGGGAGAATTTGTCGCTAAAAGATAAGGAAGCGATAAAGGATTACGTAAATGTTTATATGAAAGCATTTTCCTTCTCTTTGTTAAAGGGTATTCAAAATAAAATAAAGGAAATTTTTGGCAAAACTGAAGGTGAGATTGAAGTTACATCTGAGCTAGCTAACATTAAGGTTAGTACTGAAGGACAATCAATACTTGAACCTAGTTTAGATAAATTAATAGACATCGACATAAACACGATTTCACCATTAAACATTGTCTTTAAATTTAAAGACGTGGAAAAATCAGAATATTACGTAAAGACGAAAGAAGAGCTTGATGATGCTTTAGATTTATCCTTACTTTATTTTACCTATTCTCGCTTCGAACCGTTTTTTCAAGCTGATACAAACAGAATATTTCTTATTGATGGTAGAGCTGGCTTAACAAGATTCTTCAACTTAAAGTTTTTGAAAACTCTTGATTTCTTAGACATAATTAGCAAAGAATACCTTTCCTCTTATTCATTATTATTAGAGGACTTTAGCAAAGGTAAAGTAGACTTTAACCTTATAAAAGATTTCTTTAACGAATTAGGTTTTGATCTAAAACTAATAGAGACGGAGGGAATAAAGTCTCCATATGTTAAAATGTGGAATGAAGTAACTTTACCTTTATCGGAGGCTCCTTCCGGAATTAGAGAGGCTCTTCCTATAACCTTAGCATTGGCAAGTAAGGAAGTTTCAGTCATCTACATAGAAGAACCAGAAGCTCATTTGCATCCCAAAGCTCAGAGGATAATGGCTAAAATGATTTCAGATGCGGTAAAGAACGGTAAATACGTCTTCCTAACTACTCATAGCGATTATCTCCTTTACTCTATAAGCAACTTAATTGCTATGTCACAAAAGGACAAGAAAGGGTTAGACCATAATAAGGTTGCCGTATATTTGTTAAAGAGAGATGGTGAGTATACCAGAATTGATAAGGTTGAGGTTAATGAAGACGGGATTAATGAAGATGAATTCACAAAAGTAGCAGAAGAATTATTAGACGAGAAAGGAAAGATATATGACTGATGAATGTAGATTATCCTCTAGGTTTAACATGTGTATAATATTAGATTTAGATAGAATTGTATCTTCAGAGAAACATGCAGATCTTCTATTAATATGTAATGAAGTTGTGATAGTTATTGAGGAAACAAGGTCAATGAAAAGTTATGATATAGAGCAAGTGGTTCAAACGTTAAATGATGTTAAGAATAATAAAAAGAGATACGATATACCCATAGATCCTTCAAAGTTTATAGGAATTATACATTCCTCTAAAAAGTTTGACCCAATTGCAGTTAAGTATTTGTCTAAGAAAACAGGAAAGGGTTTTATCATAGATAAGGCGGAATGTTGTGATATTTTAATAAAGAAAATTGAACAAATACTTTACAATAGAAGAATAAACCTTTGAAAACTATGAAAATGATAAATTAGAAAAATTCTGAGACGACTTGTTAATAATGATTAGCATTATATAATTAACAAGAAAAATTTTCAGTCTATACGTGAAGATAAATATATGCCTTAATAAGATAGAGAATCAGATTATTTTCTGTAACTCTTTATAATGAATTACTTTTCCCTTCTTTGGTTGCAACCCAGTTTCATTATAAGGTTTTTCATAGTAAATGCTAAGGGAAAATAACATTCGAAAATATGAAATATGTCTTGTTACTTCAGTCATTAGTTCACTTTCGGTACCTTAACTTATTCTTTTAATATTAAAAAGACTATACAATATATAATTTTAGATCAAAGGCGATAATTCAACTTAGGAAAATCATTGAGTAAATTAAAATACTCGTTAAAGTAATCTAAATACGTGAATTATAAAGAGTGGTTAGAACAAGCAGTTGAGGCTCTCGATACAGCCAACGTTCTTATTATTACAGAGAAATATTATGCCTCTGCTTTTTATTCTCAGCAAGCAGCAGAAAAAGCGTTAAAATCATTTGTTTTATATCTGGGTAAAGACCCAGGCAAAACACATTCACTCACGGAACTAGCTGAAATACTAGAGAAGGAAGGTGTACAAATTCCAGTGAAGATTAAAGAGAATTTAATGGTTCTTTCTCCTCATTTTATTATATCAAGGTATCCAGATGCTGCGAACGGTGTTCCTTATAAACAGTATAACAAGTCAATAGCGGAGGACTTGTATAATAGAGTTAAAGAGGTAATAGAATGGGTAAAATCAGAGGTAAGTCAGCAATAGAGAGTCAAATTAAAATGTTAAACCTAGCAAAGGAAATAGTGGAGAAGGTATCGGAGGAACTTCCACAACTTATAGAGGTTTATATCTTCGGCTCTAGGGCTAGAGGGGATTATCTTGATACCAGTGACATTGACTTACTCTTTGTATTTAAGGGAATAAAGGGACTTTCCACATTCGAGAAGATGAACCTCGTTTCAAAATATATTAAGGGTAATGTGGATTATATAGTCGTTGATGAAGAAGAGAAGGATAGAATTAAAGAGAAGAAGCTATTTTGGAAAAGAGATTATGGGTTTATAGATTATAACGAGCTATTAGAATCGTAAAGTATGAAATTTTGCATGCAATTTCATTCTATGAAACAATTTTAATCTAAAAGAGGAAAAACTTAATGGCGTTAGCTCTCATTTAAGCTTTGTATGACAATATTCTCTTTATCAATCTCTTTTAACTTGAGATCTAAAGAAAGCAATCTGAGATTATAAGCTTTTGCAGTATAGTATAAGATCAAATCTATCAAATCGTTATGCCTTTTATCATTCAAAGCCTTTATGTAAGCTGATATTGGTATTTTTACTAAACGATAAGTTTTATTTATACTTTTCAGACCTGTCTTCACTACATTAAAATCTACTTCAATTCCTTGTTTTATTAGCCTCTTAATTACCCACATAGCTTCTAGCAGTGATAACTCTGTGAAATAAACTTCATGATTATAGAACTCTTTTATGATGTTTATTATTTCCTCACCTACATCTATGCCAAGGGCAGGAAGAATAAAACTTGTATCAATGAGGATTCTCATAACTATTTTGCTCCTCTTCACTTATTTTTTCTATCTCATCTAATGTGATCTTTGCAAACTTCTTACCTTTTATTGAAAACAGTATAGCATCATTATGTTCTAAAATTATCTTATTATCTTTAACCCTTAGGGATAATATATCACCTTCTTTTATGTTAAGCTCTTCAGCAACAGCCTTGGGAATATGAATTGTAAGCTTCTTACCTACACGTATTTTAGTCTTCATAATTTAAAATAAGTCAGACTATTATAAAAATATTCTTACTCATTCATGAAGAGTCTAATTTAGATTTTATATTCATGTAGTACTTAATAGGAAAACCGTTACATTTTTATGTTACGTTGAAAATATATTAAGAAGATCTTCTCACTAATTGAAAATCTGTTTCTAGTAAGCGATTAGACTAAGAAGTAAAATTCAGGATAATCATTAGTTTATAAGCAAATATTATGATTTTTTATGGTAAGGTAATTTCCTTAAACACTATTCATAATTTAAATTCCTTAGCACCTATACTTTTATATATATTCTTCTAGAAATAAACAAAATGTATCATTATAAATATTATTCCTAATAAACAGAAGATTAAGGCTTATTAAAATAGAGGAGTATATTGAATAATAATTAAACAAATTTAAAAATCATCTAACCTTATGGGCACTTTTTTAACCCTTCTCTTTAGAACATCTTCTACAGCACTAGTTACAGCTGCAGCAGCAACACCAACTGGTATCTCACCAATTCCTTTTACGCCTCCTGGCGTAACTGGAGAAGGTGTTGGTACAATATTAATCTCGATTTCTGGTAAATCTAATGCTGTTGGTAAACCGTAGTCTGCTAAACTGGTAGTTAATAAATTACCCTGATCATCATAAACGTAAGATTCATAAAGTGCGATAGAAATTCCTATTGCTGTACCGCCAATAACTTGTTCTTTTACAAGATCTTCGTCTATTGGATTACCTGGATCTATATAAACAACATGCTTTATCGGTTTAATTTTGCCATCTTCAATTCTAACTACAGCTAAATCACAAGCAAATGGGTATGCATTAAATCTATATTTCCCTTGAAGGGAGAAAGTAAAAGTTACTTCTTCTCCCTCAAATTGCGTAATTCCTATTTTACCATGTTCACCAAGGAAGTATCCATCTTTATACTCAGCATTTCCTATAAGACTCTCAGCTTCTCTTTTTAGCTTAGCCTTCAACTCTTCTACAGCACCACTTATAGCCCCATAAGTGAAAGCAGCCATTCTACTTCCACCGGGACCAAAGGATGAAGTCAGTTCATTATTATCTAAAATTTCATAAGTCACTAGATCTGTTGGGATTCCAAGAAGTTTCGAGACTAACAAAACAGCTGTATGTTCATTTCCCTGTCCTTCCGGTCCAAAGCCTAACCCTACCACGACTTTACCATTCTTTATTTTTAACTTAACTCTCTCGCTCCCAGAAGGTGTACTAGGATCAGTAGATAATGCTAAACCAACACCAGTTTTTTCATCCCTCATCGAGAATATATCCTTCCTTGATAATGCCATTTCAAGCAACCCACTAGGATTACCAGAATCATAATAGGCAAATCCACTATCATATGGGAAAGAGTCGATCACGTTAGTTTTTCTAACCTCAGCCCTATCTAAACCTAATTCATCAGCTATTGCATCCATAACTCTTTCTAATGCCCATGTATGTGGAGGTGTACCAGCACCCCTAAATGCACCAGGTGGGTTCTTATTCGTGGCTACTAAAGTTGCAGTGTATCTAATCCCGGGTATCTTATATGGGCCAGTTAAATGTCCTAACGGTTTAAATGGTTGCCCAGCCTCTAATGATGCCCCTACATCTTCCCAAATATGAATATCTAAGAAATTCACTTTACCGCGCGAATCATAATAGGCTTTAATTTTGAATTTTCTTTCTGGCCCACTACTATTTGAAGCTAACAAATGTTCAGTTCTAGTTTCTATCCACTTTATTGGTACTTTAAATTTCAACGACGCGAAAGCTAATACTGATAAGTATCTAACTAAAGAAAATTTAGAACCGAAACTACCACCTTGTCTAGCATTTTTATGTATCACCTTAACTCCTAAGGCTTTTTCTAACTCGGAAATAACAAAATTTCCAGCTTGTTGATTTGAAATTATTTCTAAACCTTGAGTAGTAGGAATAACTATTGCTCCAAAAGTTTCAATTGGATTTCCACTACTCCTAGACCAATACAAATCTAGCTCTAATTCTTTCCCTTGATTAGATATTTTACCAAACTCAAAACTTTGCTCTCTTACAACGTTACTCCTTAACTCATCAAATACGTAAACTTCGCCCTTCAACGCTTTCTCTATATTAGGTATTGGTTCTAGAGGCTCGTAATCCACCTGTATTAACTCTGCTAAATCTGTGGCTTCATATGGATCATTAGCAATTACCAAAGCTACTGGCTGACCAACATATAAAGCCTTATTTGTAGCCATTAACATTGTTGATAATCCTGCACCTTCTCTTTCGCCTGCCTCTACTCTTCTTGCAATAATATCTTTACCAGTTAAAACCAAAGCCCCCTTTTTCTCGGCTTCACTCGTATCTATCTTCTTTATTCTTGCATGAGGATAAGGACTTCTCACAAATACAGCATATTTACCCTTAAAAGGATAGTCATCTATGTAATTTCCCTTTCCTTTAATTAAATCTATTACATCTAACCTTTTCATTAGAAGTTGATAACGTTAAAAATTATTAAAGTTTATTTCCGAATAGTTCGGGTTCATTCTCCTCTTGAGCTCTTATCCTTAATTCCTCCTTCGATTTAACAAAAAAGATCTCTAAAGATTGAGAGAGCTTATTAACATCATTCAAAATTCTAATGAAGTACCCTTCTAAATCATTAACATCTGAATCGATCTGAAAACCTAAGCTATTGACTTCTATTAAAGTTTTCTCATCTACAAAATTTCTTAAATCTTCTCTCAACATGACAAATGAATTTTTAATATATTGGAATATTTCACTACCGTCTTTCAAACCATACTCTTTCGCTAAATTATCTAATGAAACTCCATTATGTAATGCTAAAAGAGATATTCTACACATATTTTCTATCCTTTCTAAATATCTTCCAGCCCAGTATATTTTATAGGCAGTACTCCTAGGAATCATTCTTTTCCACCTCGATCCTAACTTCTTTTAACCAACCTCTTCCTGAACTTACAAATGTTCCAACTACTGGGCTTACATCGGAAAAATCCCTACCAATTGCAAATTTAATATAACCAAGATTATAATATTTACCTCTAGTAGGATCCACGTCTATGTAGGTACCACCCGGTGTTAAGACTTCGACCCATGCATGCGTTGCTCTAGGATTATCATTTACTACACCCATAACATATCTAGCTGGTATACCCAAAGCTCTTAGTAATGCTAAAGTAATGTGAGTGTAGTCTTGACATACCCCATAACCAATTTGAAAAGCTTCATAAGCTGTCGTATTCACGTTAGTTGCTCCAGCCTTATATTTTAATCTATCTCTAACAAACTTTACTATTGTTTCAATTACTTCTCCCAATGTTTTTAATCCTTTAGTTAATTCTTTAGCTATATTCGTAAATGGTTCAGGATCAACAAGTTTTGTAGGTAATAAGAATTCATTAAAGCCATAATTATAAGGAAATTCGTAATCAGTCTTTATAATCTTACTATCAACTTTCACTACATTATGTGAGTATATTTCCAATCTTCTGTGTGGTTCAGTAATTTTTACTTTATATACAATATTATGAAATATATCTCTATAACTAGTCATATAACCCCTAGGTATTGTACCTACTTCACTCTTTAGCAATACTTGGTTATCACCATCATAAGGGACGATCTTTAATATGTTTTCGTTTAATACAACATCAGCTTCATATTCGTAAATACTTAAATAACTCACTCTATAATCCATACAGGCTTCACCATACCTCCGGAGGAGTTATTTGTAATTCTACTACCTAATACTCCAACCCTACTTAAAATTGCGGTTGCAACTTTATCGTAATAAGTGAAAAAACGTAAATCAGCATAAGTTTCGTAAAAAGAGTCTCCTAAAAGTGAAACTACAGTATCAAAATCTAAGACTTCTTGTGCAATGAAATTCTCATACTCCTTCAATATCTCCTTAATAATATTTATATTATCATCCTTCACAATAGTTAGTCCTATACCTCCATAACCCTCTCTCTTCTTTATTACATATTTAGTTGGATAATTTAGCACTTTTTCTAAGTTATCTTTTTCATAAAGACAAAGAGTTATAGGTTGTATTACAAAGTCCATTTTTACACCGTACCTCTCAGCCAGGTAGGGTATCCAAATAAATGAAGCCTTATCATCTGCTATACCAGTACCGGGGGCGTTAGCTATTGTGACCCATCCCCTTAAATAAGCTTTCATTAAACTTGGTGTCAAATAATCTAAATCCTCAATTCTTCTATAAATAACATCAACATGGATCTCTCCTTCATCTACAGTATCTACCACCACTTCTCCATCCTTAATCTTTAAATCACTAGGCTCGACTAATATAAAGCCAAGTTTGTCTGAGATAAATTTATGTTCGAAATACGCTGAGTTATAAACACCATCGGTAAGTAAAACAATAACGGGGTCTTTTGTACCACTAACATAACGTAAAATATCGTGTAAATATTCAAGACCTTGTATAGGAGAAACGTTATAACCCTCCATTAACTCTGGTATAAACCTAGATACGTATTCAAACGACTTATAAGCATAAGCTATACCAGATGGTATTCTTAAATTATCCTCAAGTATGTAAGGTTTACTATTTACTCTAACTATGTCAGCACCATAAACATGTATATATATTCCTTTTGGTGGTGTAAAACCTATCATTTCTGGCCTAAAATAGGGTGCTGTCTTAATTATCCAATCTGGAATTGGTGAAGACTTCTCTTCATAAACCTCTTTTATTAGTCTATTCAAAACATAACTTCTTGCTATTAAATATCGTGAAACCTTATTGAAAAAATCCTTTGATACTAGCCTTGGAACTATATCTATTGGGATTGCCCTATAAGAATAACCAGTGTAAAAAGTAAAACCCTCCATGTAAGCCTGAAAATTAACTTTTTTGCTAATTTCGAAAATTCTTTTCTCCATATTTTGTAAATTATCGATAAGTTTAAAGTAAATAGCATCTAGAATAAATTCATTATAAGTTGGGTCCTTTGTTACTTTTCTTATTTTCACGAATATACGATAGTATGACGAAAATTTAAGCTTTTTACAAGGTATTTGCTTGAACATTTTTCATTTTTATAATAAAGAAGATAGAGGAGAAGTTAAAAGTCATATTTTAAAAGGATGTTAAAATAGAATAATGAACAAACTTAAGGCAAATAATAATTTCAATTATGAAAGATAATATACTGAACTTATTAATTAGGTAAAACCTAATTATAGTAAACAATAGGATAGTAGGTTTCTTAAGTATAGAAAATATTCGTTTTCGATAAAGCTATAAGTTATACTGAAAATTTCCCGATCTATGCTTATTTTTAGTCCCCTTCATTTTTACCATAACTAGCGTAGAAGGCTCTGAAATTATTTATACTCAAATATATGTAGCTTGCCCATAGAATATCCATCCATATTCTAATACAATAATATATTATCCGTGAATAGTAGTTTAAATTAAAACAGATTCTCGTAAGGTATAATGGATTCTCTTTGCTCTCTTCTTATAGCTTAGTTTTTAGGTAGTAGAAAAACATTCTTTTCCAAAATTAGTAGTTTATTCTCAGCAATCTTCAGTTTCTTTTTCAATTCATTTTCATACTCAATCATCTCATTTATTTTCTCATCCTGCATTTTCACTTTTTCCTCTAGCTCCTCTATTTTTTTAATTAAATCTTGCCAACTTTTAAGGTGTTTTAACACAACTTGAAGTATTGCAATAGCATAGACCCTATCATCTTCTGTCAAAGGTTCCCCTTTATAAAGCTTCGCTATCACGTCACTTACTCTATCAATTATGTCTTCCATCATTAAAATTACTACTAAAGGTGTATAAAAGAATTTCGAAAACGATAATAAAGGGAAATAACATTAAATATCACATGCTCGAAAAAGTTAGATTCGACTTACCGCAAGATGAGATACCAACAGAGTGGTATAACATTTTACCAGATCTACCGGAACCATTACCAGAACCCCAGGATCCTACTGGAAAATCATTTGAAATATTAAAACAAGTATTACCAAGTAAAGTTCTTGAACTCGAATTCTCAAAAGAGAGATATATAAAGATACCGGAAGAGGTTCTTCAACGATATTTACAAGTTGGAAGACCAACACCAATAATAAGGGCTAGAAAACTGGAGGAATACCTAGGAGGATATATAAAGATATATATGAAAATGGAAAGTCACACTTATACTGGTTCACACAAGATAAATAGTGCATTAGCTCACGTATATTTTGCAAAACTTGATAATGCTAAATTCGTTTCAACTGAAACTGGTGCAGGGCAATGGGGATCTGCAGTAGCGTTAGCTTCTGCATTATTTAATATTCAAGCTCACATTTTCATGGTCAGAACTAGTTACTACGCAAAACCCTATAGAAGGTATCTAATGCAAATGTATAATGCACAAGTACATCCAAGTCCTTCAGAATTCACCAGATACGGAAGAGAAGTTTTAGCTAAAGATCCCAACACACCGGGGTCATTAGGAATTGCTATATCAGAGGCTGTCTATTACGCCCTAGAAAATGGAGGAAAATACGTTGTAGGTAGTGTGGTAAACTCAGACATTCTCTTTAAAACAATTGCCGGAATGGAGGCAAAGAAGCAAATGGAAATGATTGGTGAAGACCCAGATTATATTATAGGAGTTGTTGGCGGAGGTTCAAATTACGCTGCTTTAGCTTATCCATTCTTAGGTGAAGAATTAAGAAAAGGTAAAGTAAGAAGAAAGTACATAGCATCTGGAGCAATAGAAGTACCAAAAATGACAAAAGGAGTTTATAAATACGATTATCCAGATACAGCAAAGATTTTGCCAATGCTAAAGATGTATACTATTGGATCTGACTTCATACCAGCACCAGTTTATGCTGGAGGCTTAAGATATCATGCAGTAGCACCAACATTATCGTTATTAATGTACAAAGGGATTGTACAAGCTAGGGATTATTCACAAGAAGAAGCATTTTCGTGGGCTAAATTGTTTAGTCAAATTGAAGGATGGGTACCGGCACCAGAAACTAGTCATGCATTACCAATCTTAAAAGAAATAGTTGAGGAAGCTAAGAAGAGTGGCGAAAAGAAAACAGTACTAATAAGCTTCTCAGGCCATGGATTATTGGATCTAGCTAACTACGCTGATGTGTTAGGTTTTAATAAGGAATAAATACGTGTTTGTTACACTAAATCTTATGATAGTTAACGAGGCTACAGAGTTTTCAAAATTGAGAAATGCCTTTTTATTGTTAACAGTAACAGAAATTGTATATTTTTCCTCAATAATTATCGAAATTACAGAACTTTTACAAGTACTTTCTTCTGGTAGTATTGTTTCCTTAAATGGCTTAATCACCTCGTTACTTTTACAGATTTTAGCATTAATATTGGGCATAATTAGTGGAATTTTTCTTTACTCTGGATTCAGAAATTTAAGTGCTTATAAAGGTCGTGCAGATACTGGTTCTTTATTAGTTATTGTCGGTTCAGTGTTTATCCCTATTATAGGGTTCATATCCATAATACTTTTTATTATAGGTTTTGCCTTAATTAAGGAAGGATTAGATAGAATAGCTAATGCTTATGGAGAAGAGTTAATTAAACATGGTGCGATTCTTAACGTCTTCCCAATAATCTCAATTATAGGTTTTATAATAACAGCTGTGGGATTAAATAGAATAATGAATAAACCATTAACAACTACTACCGTTAGCAGTAATCAAGTGAAAGAGATAGGGCTAGGAATAATCAGAAGTAACGGTTATATTTACCTTACTCTTGATTCCAAGATTTACGGTACAATAACTAGTGCAAAAATTGAAGGAACACCTTATTCAGTAATGCTTTCAATTCCACTCACTGTAGGTATAAATAACGTTATAATTAATATGGGAACTCCGCTATTCTTATCTCCTACACAATATAAGGTAACATTGGTAATAACTACAGGCTATTCAACTTTCACAGAAACACTACAAGCAATATATAACCCTTAACTAAAGATTTATTTTATGATAATTTTTAGCAAGCTACAAAAGGATTTTTCTTCATTGTCAACTATATCTATTGAAAAGAAAATCCCTCTGGTTATTTCTCCCATTGAGATTATTTTCTTCGGATCGGCTTTGGAGCCTATAGTAAAAAAGACTTTGTTTCCATCGACTTCAGTTAGTGATAAAACCTTTTCTATTTCTCAGTCTCAAGATTCATATCTTATATCTTTTTACACCCCATCTACAGCCTCAGTATATGCAGCAATAAAAATACCCTCTCTCGTTCCTATTGAGTGTTTGTCAGAATATGAGATTTGTGATTATCTAAAAGAGTTATTCCATTCCACTAATTTACAACAAATATATGAAAAGTATAAGAGTAAGATCTTACCAAGTTTTCCAAACTCTTGGCTCGGGAAAGAAATTTACGGTTATAAAATTGTAGGGATTATAGGAGAAGGAGGAAATTCCTTTGTACTCAGAGGAGTAAAAAACGGAATTAATTACGCAATTAAAATACCAAAAATAGACAATGCTAACATGTCGGCGACAGTCTCTAGTTTAAATCTCTTTAGGGAGTTATCTAAAGAAGCAATAAATCTAGTGGAAATTACCTCAAAATCCGAGTACCTAGTTCGTATTTACGCAGTATATAACGACCTAACAAATATAAAGGAAATAATGAGAGGTGATCCATTTCTATACCTATCATCACCACCAGCTATTATTATGGAATACATGGCTGGAGGATCAGTTCTCTCCTTATTGTCTAAAGGGTTTAATTACTCCTCAAAGTGGGAAGAAATAGTTGCAAAAATTGGCTTAGACATCGCATATGCACTAAAAACTCTTCACATATCTGGTTACGTTCACTTAGATGTTAAACCAAGTAACTTTTTACTTCCAAAAGAGGTCACAAATCCAGAAGAGGTTTGTAATATAAAAGTAAAGTTAGGAGATTTAGGTTCAGCTAAAAGAGTGAGAGAGCTACCAACACATCTAACTTCAGAATACGCGCCACCAGAACAATATATGGCATATCCTTCAATGCCAGTAATGGACGTGTTTTCGCTTGGTGCTTCATTACTAGCATTAACCTGGGGTAGAAGCGGTTTTAATCCAGATGAGATAATATTCACAAACGATATAAATTCAGTTTATTCAAAATATGTAAATTATTACCTAAAACTTTACTCCTCTACTTCAACTAAATTCCAGAAATATTTACTTTCTTTAGTATATCCCGATTATAGAAAAAGACCTAGTATCTTCCAAGTTATTGAAGGATTAAAAAGATTTTCTTGTTAGCTATAGATTTTCCTAGATTCTTCCGAAATATATCCTTCTCTCAGAGAACCTTTTAAGAATGGCTGATATTTAGGAATAACCCAGAATATCATTAAAGGAATATAAATTGCTCCAGAAAGTAAGAACGATAAAATCCAAGAATTATCTAGAACTATGTTCTCACCTGGATACGGTAGATAGAGTAACAAGGATATAACTACGAAAGTAATTAACGCTGCTGGATTAATTCCCTTCAAATATCTATATCTCCCTTTACTTAGAAACACATCCGGTAAGTCAATCTTAAACCTTCTAATTACCGCATAATCAAATATAATTATACCTTCAATACTCCCTAAAAGACCACCATAAGTTAATAACCAATTCTGTATGTAACTATACGCATTTCCATAATAACTCCATGCACCTATGGCTAAGCCTACTATTATTAAAATTAAGGATCCTCTAAACCATGATAAATATTTAGGAAACGTATTGGCAAAGTCATAAGCTGGACCCACAGCATTAGCATAAACATTAACAAGAAAAGTTCCCAAAATTATTCCTAAAAGTAATGGGATTGCAAAACTTGTATGAAGGGTAATTAGAATTATTGGATCCCAAATCGCTTCTCCATAAAGCTTTAATGATGTTGCCGTTGTCATGACTGACATAACAGCAATAAATAGCATTAAAAGAGGCATAGGAATTTGACCTATAGTTTGAGAAAACTGGTTTTTTGCAAATCTAGTATAATCTGGCATCGTTAGTGCCATAGTAGCCCAAAATGCAATATTTGCGTTTAAAAATGTTAAGAAAGATAATATCGATGGAGAAGAAGAGGTTGATAAAGAAAAGATGTTTATAGACCAATTTACTTTATTCATGAAATACATCCACGTAACTAGATAAGTTAAGAGTATTACCGGACCACCAATTCTTGCTAACCATTTTAAAGCAGGCTGTCCTTTATTTATCGGAGAAAAGTAAAATACTAGAATTTGAGCTAAAATAACTCCAGCAAATACTCCCCAAAATACTGTTGGAAAATCAATAGCTAATATAAATGGGTAATTTGAATAATGTGTTGCAGTATATTCCACAATGTTAACCTTTCCAGTTAAAATAGTATAGATTGCAGTTGCTGCTTCAGTAATAATATAACTCTCAATGCCCCACCAACCAGCACCTATTATAGCCCTAATCCAACTAGGTAGAATTGCTCCGTAAACACCCCATCTAGTTCTTGTTAATTGTGGCTCTGCTAAACCATATCTAGCTCCTCCATGGGATTGGATAATCATTGGGATTAAAACAATTAAATTTCCTAAAAACACTGTAAAAATTGATTGAATAACAGATAGACCAAGAACCAAACCAACACTTGCTAAAGTCCATGAAGGAACAATGAAGGCCATTGAGACCCAAATCCAGAAATAAGTTAATGCTCCCCAATTTCTACCTTTCACGGGTACTGGATGAATATCAGCATTCCATAACAGTTTCTCGTTTGGAAATACGTTAGTTAACTCTACTTGTCCCCTATCTTTATAATATCTTACTATTGACGATCTCTCTATTTCAGCCATCAAAACTAAAAATCACTTTTCCCTTAAAAAGTCTCTAATTATTTTGTCCGATTGATAAAGGGTTTTTAACGAATCAAATATTATTAAAGGTAATATTATCATCAATCCAGTAGTTGTGTATTGCACTATAGATAAAATTGAAATATAAGGACAAAAATCAAAGTACGCTACTAGACCTAATACTGAGATAAACATTAAACCTGCAGCTATTCTTAGGACGAACGCTTTTCTTTCTAAGTCTTTAGCAAGGTAATCAATCTTGTTGACTAAACTAACCCTAATAAATACCTCCTTTAACTCCTTTTCAATACGCGGAAATTTTTGATAAAGTTCATGAAATAAACCATCCTTATCAATTACTTCTAAATTTGTTAGAAAAGAAACTTCCTCCATTAATTCAGCAAATTCGCTTGTAGATAATAAATCCGCACTCATTTCTATAAATTTTAACGCTAATAATTTCTTTATTTTTGTCCCTAGTAGCTTACTCTTACTTTTCATTATTTTGGATACTACACACAGAGAGGAAGAATAGGCAAAGGATATAATGACTAGAAGCCAAGAAACAAAGTTCATTAATAAAAAATGTTGTTAACCTATTTAAATACTTTCTTAAAGTTCTTCTTCAGGTCCTATTTCTTTCTCTAATTTACTAACAATCTCTTTTATTTCATTAGCCTTAACCTTATAAATTTCCAGAAGTTTTCTCACTTCTTCTCCTTTTTCAGTTATATGATATAAGTCTCCTTCCTTCTTTATTAGATTCTGTTTTTCTAGATACGGTATATATTTTGTAGCTGTTAAATATGTTAACCCTGCCCTATATATTAACCTAGTCTTTGGAATTGGACCGTCTTTAAGCGCATTAAGTATATCATAAATAATCTCATAATCAGTCCTTTTTTTCTTATTAAATTTAACTTTCATATAATATAGTCTATCTGACAACTTAAAATATTTTACTCTAAATATTAACATTTATTCTCCGTTAGAAGAATAGTGCTCATAAAGTTTCAAATACTTATCGCTATCAGAGTAAACTTTTAACGCTTCAATAATTGCTATAAAAAAGCCTAACATTATTCCTAGAGTTATATATCCTAAGAATGAATAGAACTTATGGAAACATCATTACATTTTGCGTTGCGTTAAAAGTAGAAAAATATCTTTTTGTTATTTGAGGAATTTTAGTAATAAAAGTAGGAGAATAAATTAGAGTATTTATTAACTCTTGAAAGAATGCTACTTCTTATAATAGGAAAATATTATTAAATTACTTTAAAGAATATTAAAGCGTTCTATAAGTGTTATTAGTTGTTAAGTTTATAAAAGGTCTGGAGTTTAACCTATTTACTCCATTGCGATTGGATGAGAATGTTTTTCGTAAGGCTAAAATACACTTGCTCATTAATAATTGAGCGATGATTACATCTTATACTTCTATTCGAAAAGCCATATAGCTGTCTCATAAGTTATTCTAAACGAGTTCTTCATTCCTCACTTAGAGATAGGCTTTATGTTACGAGAGAAACAAAGGTTGTGAATAGGAGCCTAAACCTAATGAGGTAGTCTTACGAGAGAGAAGGCTAATCTAAGATTTGTAGCTTAATAAATACACTATGTTTACGACTTACAATATCTTTCGATAGTTGATTTCTTACTTGTTGGAAATATGGTAATTATTTTCTTTATTCTATTCTGTACTATAAAAACAATTATAAGGTAGAGGGAATTATAGTTAAGTTTTTCACAAAAACTTTTCTCGCCATTAAGTGATTTTGAGTTTATATTTTCACTTTTACAGAAGTTATCTATAACCCTCCATATTTCACTTCTTATTTCTAATCCATACATGTTTGCTAGTTCTTCTAATCTGAGCCTTAATCTTTCTGAAGCATGTCTAGTAAAAACACAGTTAATATAATATCACCGTTGATACCGTTACACATGGCGATCCATAAGGATCCCTATATTCTGGATATATTGAAATGTTAGTCACATTAATTAATATCTCAAATAACCTATTATCTACCCTAACGTCTATTTTAGGCTCCTCCATTATTTCTATTTTCTTTATCTTAGCCGGTCTTGAATTAATAACATTTCCAGAACATAGAGGCCCAAATCTGGGTTTATCTGTGTGAACCGAAATTACGTTATTTACAACAAAAGAGTATTTCTGATCCTTTCTGAAAACCTTCACGATAACAGGATGAATTACAATTAATATATTCTCATCTTCAGTCTCCACCCTATATTTACCTTCTTTAATATTCTCTAAAAAATAGCTTATTATTTCACTCATTCTTAATCCTCTTTATACCTTCTTTTAGATCAGAGTCTAACGGCTCTATTGAAATATATGAAACTCTACCACTCTCGTCTACTCCTATGGTTACAAATGCTTCCCCTTCATAACTTTTTACTGGAATTCTTTGAAATTCAACAATTATATTACCAAATTCCTCATCAACAATTACAGTAAAAGAATTTGAATAAATATTAAATTGCAAGCTATTACTAGACAACTGTGAAATGTTCTGAATTACTTGACTATTGTACTCCATGTATGTATATATAGCCCAAAATACTTAAATGAATAACTCTCTGGTATTTTCTTCTATGTCATCATACTTATAAATTTACAATTACATGATGCATGAGTATGAATAAAAACTTTAATATCTTCATTAGCTTTATTTTTTCCCCTAATACCTTAACTTTTTCCTCTAATTATAAGATTTTCAAGATAATTGTTTTCTGAAATAATTTTTGTGAAATGGATTTAAAGCTTAGGCCAAATCTTTATTATCTTAAGGTTAAAGGTTTAAGTGTGGAAGTAACAAAACCCTGGATTGATGATAAAAAGTACAAGCAAGATAGATTGATAGAGGCAAAATATGAGGCTGAACTTGCTAGAAGATTTTTAGAGGATGGATTATTTAGAAATGCTGCAGGTAAGGCTTTTCAAGCCTGGAAAGCTTTGTTAGCTTCACTTTCCGTTGATTATATACAAGAGCTTTCTAAGTATTTTAAGGGAAAGAGGAAAATGAGAGATGGAAGAGTAGTCAATTACGTTGAATGGATAATTGCATTAATGCCTACTAGTAAGATGAGTAACGTAGCTCAAATTCTTGATAACTTACTGGGAAATAATATAGAGGCTTACACTGATATTGCGATTAAACTTCATGAATTCCAATATAATGGGTTAGATAAAAGCGGTGAGATAAGCAGATATACATCAATAGAATTCGTAAAAATGGACTTAGAGAAACTTCTGAAGGCAATTGAAAAGTTTCTTGCTTCATCTCCTCCTTAAACATTAGACCTTAACCCAAAAATAAAAAAGAATTAAAAATTATATAAAATATTCTAACTACCATTCTTGGATTATAATGATATTATCGTATAAAAAGATTAGTATTTATCAGAAAATCGTGAAATTAGGTATTTTTACAAACAATAAGTATGATACTTATACTCGATTCTGAGATAGCTAATTTAAGTACAATTGCATCCAATAGTCAATTGACACTATCTTAGATGTTTTTTAAAAAACTTTCAAAGCGTAGGATTTTACGTAAAATACTACATAATTAATAGCAAACGGAACTCTTCATTCACGAATTAGTATACTTTAACTTATTTAGAGGCATTACATGCTCTGTCTCTAACAATGCTGGGTTTGTAACTATAGAAAAGTAACTAGATAGTGTAGTTGTTGAATCATTTATATTTCTATAATTTTAATACTAATAATAAATTATCAATATTTATACTATTCTACAAAGAAAGATCATTTTCAGTAAATTTTTATACAAAATGACGACGTTACGAATCTATCTAACAACTTAAAATATTTTACTCTAAATATTCACATTTATTCTCTATTCTTAGAACTCTCCTTGTAAAGTTTCAAATACTTTTCACTCTCAGAGTAAACTTTCAACGCTTCAATAATTGCCGCGAAAAAGCCTAACATTATTCCTAGAGTTATATATCCTAAAAACGGGGTATAAGAAGGAAACATAAAGATAAACAATATGAATAATAATATTAAAACATCTAAAAGAATACTTGCAATTTCCAATATTTTTGACCATTTTTGTAAATTAACAATTAGGTTATCTAACTTATTTATAAGTGTAGCTTTTATAAGTAAGTCCTTTAACTCTTCTTCAATTTTAGATGACCTTTTATAAATATCATTTATCAGATTGTCCTTATCTATAGATTTAAGATTAGTTATGAAGGAAACTTCTCTCATTAAATCAGCAAATTCACTCTCGGTAAGAAAATCCACACTTTTTTCTAAGAATATGATAGCCAAATTACCTTTAACTTCCTCCCTTAATAGTTTTGCATTGTTATTCATTCCTCTAGCTGTCATAAAAAGAAATAGAGTGTAAAAGACAGTAAACACTAAAACTATTATCGAAAATAAGATACTAGGCCAGTGCAATATAGTAGTAAATGTTAAGGCAAGAGTAAGCATAAAATACATTACTTGTTTTAAGTAAAAAATAATTGCCCAAATAAGTCTGAATTATATTGCAAAATTGCGTTAAATTTCTAGTAAATAATTAATGTAAACATATTATTATAAAACTTATCATAATCCAGTATGGTATTTCCAGGATACACTTTTAGGATCTTCTTCTAAATAAGGTTTCCGCGTAATTTAAAGGCTTCTTGTTTACCTTTAATGACCCGAATATAATTCATCAAAATACTTTTTAAAAAATTTTCGATTAATATTATAAAATTTTCATTATAACTCAATCAAATTCTGACATATATCTTAAAATTATGAATAAATTTTTACAAAATTGTTTATATGAATATTAAGCGCAACGATTTTCCTATGTAGACTACTCGTATCTGAGAGTTAACATTTGTTATATTCAAAATTAATTTTCCTACCATAGTAATATAATTTTGTCTTTTAATTTTTCTGAATTAAATATAAAAAAAGGAGTATCTTTTCTAATCTCTTTTACTATTTCTTCAATTTCGTAATCTTCTGGTTTAATTATACAAAATAATCTATCTTTAGGTAGAATAAAATTAAAAAACTTTCTTTCATCTTCAATAATCTTCAACGGTATTCCTACTTTTTTCTCAAATTTAAAGAGTTTAAGTATATCTTCAAATTCTTCAATCTCAGTTTCATCTATCACTTTTTATCACTTTACTTTCTCTCTTAGTCCTAACACCTTCATCATTATTCTTCATTTCAATTGTACGTCTCAGCTCTTCCAAAACTTTCTTTATTTCTTCTGCCTTTCTTATATATGTTTCTAATAAATTGCGTATCTCTTGACCTCTTTGTGTTATATAGTATAACTCTTTATCCTTTTTTATAGCACCTATATTCTGGAGGTATGGAAGATATTTTTCTGTAACAACATAAGTTAGGTCAGCCTTGTACATCAATTTAGTCTTTGGTAAAGGACCTCTCGAAAGAGCATCTAAAATTTGGAACATAATCTGATACTCTGTCCTTTTTCTTTTGTTAAAGCTAATTCGCATGAAGAGTATTATTCTCTTACTTTTATAACCCTTTCCCCTTAAATTATGTAATTTAATATTTATTCTGCTTTTTTGGAATAGAAATTAAACAGAAGTATTATTTACAATCCTTTAAATTCGTAGAAATACTTATATAGAACAGCACTACAGATAAATTTTCAACTATTTAAAATAGAATATGGTATAGATAAAAAATTAATCTATTTTTCTTTTCAACTTGAAAGATTATAGCATGCTCTTATACAAACTAGCATGAATAAAATAAGCACAAAATTAGGAGTTTTAGCATTACTAAGGGAATATAATTGATGACATTTTCAGCTCCGAGGGAATATAATGCTCATTAAGGCAATTACTAAAAGAAGCACTCTTTTAATTTAGTTTTTATAAATTATAATAGAATAACATATTCTCTAAATACAATTTTCCTTAGAATTAATTATCTAGAATATTTCTATTCGATATACAATATTGAGCGTAGAAAAATTCCATATAATACCTATAAAGCAAAATAATATAGAATAAAAATATTTAAATCAAATATTATTCACCTTTTATAAGTTTAATAGATATAGATTACAATTCTATCTTTTCATGGATATCTTCTTTAATTGAAATATTTTGTGCACATACCATGATTTTCTGATAGACTTAATTTAAGCATATAAGAGATAAGCTATGTTATCTTTATAAATATTCTATATATAATGGTATAACTTTTTAAAGTGAGCCGAAGATATTTTTAGATTTTAGTATATAATTAATGTTAACATATAAAAAAGAATCACAATTTCAACAAAAGCTTGTTCATAGCTCTCTTACTAACTCTGAACTACATTACTTAGCATTTAACATGCATAAGATATAGACATGTTTAGATCATATAGGATTTAAATTTATTTTATAACATTAATAATATTAATAGAAAGGAATATAATATATCTTCTATTTATCCAAAGTGATAAAACAACAATGTTAATAAAAATAATTATGAAATATTACCAAGAACATTTATAAACTACTATTATACGTTTTGCATTTGTAAACTTAACTATTTGGTAATTACATGTTGCGACTCCGCTAGTATTTATGATCTGATAAATTAGTAATATATTATCTAAATAAGTTTTAATAATAATAGTATGAAAATACTTACCTTGCATATGTTCTTCATAATATATTCAGTTTATCTAGCATTGAGAGAAATTTTACCTAAACTATTTATCTTTAGAGTATATTCTTATAAGTAAACTATAAGTTCGCAAACATCATAATAAAAAAGATTTTTCTCTTATGAAAATTCATACATATAGACTAAATTTTCATCATGTATCCACAATTTATTTCCATTTGCTATTATAGGTTTGGCTAAAATCTGTGATAATTTAAGTAATTCACTAAAATTATTAACTCTCATCATTTTCTTTTCAGATGGAGGTGGATCATTAACCATTATTATCACTTTCTTATATTTCTTCATAATAATATCTAGAGGAGAAGGAGATATTCCTTGGGTAAATAATAACAAGTATACTAGCGCTGTTAATGGCAATATAACGTAAATTAAGTTAAAGTAATTAAAATCGCTGTCAGTTGTCTCATAAACGGGATAAGTTATTGAATTATTATACTCTAGAACTTGAATCATACCATTATTATCTATAATTTCAATATAAGGTTTAAAGGTAAAGTTACTATATTTAGCAGTAAAATTCAGATAGATTATAGGTGTAGTGGGAGTTAAGTCATAAATTGACGTGAAATTTGATGCAATAGAATATAATTTTGTAATATTTAATGCAATAGGACTGCTATAGCTATTTTGCTCTAAAGTGAAATTAAAATTGTCAATTTGTATTAATAAAGAATAATTTACTGATAGCGGTTTAGGATAGAAAGTTGGATATAAATAAAGGGTAATAAGTTGAGATATAGGATACTCGTCTAAGCTAACTAATTTACCATAAACTGGTATTTTTATGATGTGTGTGATAGTGTTCCTTACAAGGTGAACTGAAATAACATATCCATTTACATTCATAGCAACAATTGCTGAGTTGTTAACCACTACATTAATCGTAGGTTGCACATATACGCCGGTCTCATTTTCTAGCTTATTGTATAGGCTACAAATTCCTGTTACATTTACTGGAATTACTCCGTTATTTGCTAAACCTTGAATAACTGACACGTTATAATATGGCGTCGATATGTATATATTGTAACTAATATTAGACGCATTAAATTTCAGAAAGAGGATCTTCGTTAATTTCAAAAAATAGTAAGTCTGATTATAAACAACAGTAGCATTATCATATAAGATGGAACTCTTCACATAAGCGTAAGTATAAAGACCTAAGTAAGTAACAGGTCTAGAAACATTAGTATAACCTAAAAGCTTATTCTCGCCTATGGGGTAAGTATATAGTAAACCTTGAGTTACAATACTCATCTCGCTTTTAAGTGTATAGCCGGCTAAAACAGTGTGAGGAATAGTACTACTATAGTTAAAATAAGCCGCTAGTGCGGTGAAAAGCACTAAAAGAAAAACAATTCCTATCCTTAAATTTCTATTAAGCTTAATTTTGTCCACTTTAATTCACCTTAATTATCTCCTCAAAACCATTAGCCTTTAAAATAACATAATTATCGGCTGGTTGATAATTAAAAGTCACCGATTTACCAGGATATAGAACTGGTTTAATAATCTGATTCCCGTAGCAGACGGTTATAGGAAAATTATAGATATTTGTTACGGTAATGTTATTTCCATTAATATTTACAATGAAATTACTTACGCTAGCACTTACTAAAGCTCTTTCACTTAATGAAAAATTAAGAGAATATATTATATAAAATGTTAAAGCTAAAAGGATTCCTAACGCGATTACATAATACACTTTCATACTAATAATATACTTTATATAGATACTTTAATCTAACTCTACAATTCACGTAAATTATATGTGAAATGTGCACTCTTTTAAACATAAATTCAAGTAAATTGACTATGTAATTGTTTTTAATTTCATTTTAAAAATAGCTTAATTAAGAGAAATATTTAAAAATCCCTATTTCATATAAGAATTTAGAAATGCCATGCAAAACACAACAAAAGCCCTAATAATAGGCACAGTATTGGGTATACTATTAATATCGTTCGTAGCATCAATGACATTCTACTATACAACACAACCAAGAGACGTAGATGCAACCGTAGTTGGTGACGCTAGTGCAAATATAGCCTTAATAGCAAATGATACGGCCATCGGTTATAGTTCGACTGGTAGCCCATTCGTAACCTATAATTCACAAGGTGACCTAGTAATAAACTTTGGTAATGTAGCTACAAATGCTAATGAGACATTAAAGTATTTATTTGACGTAAAGAACAACCTAAATGTTACCGTATCAGTAACAGTAACAATACCTAGTCCCACTATATCAGGAAATAGCTTATATATATTCACACCTAGTGGTGGAGTATCTACATATTCATTTACATTAGCTCCTGGAGCCGAGATGCCAATCAGCTTAGAATTGCTTACTGGAGGCACACAAGGATCAGTGAGCTTCAGTATAGTGGTTGAGGCTACAGCAGTACCACCTTCTTCCTAATCGATGTAAAGAAAAGAAATATGAGATATACTCCAAGCAGTACAATATATTTCAAGGTATTTATTTTTTATTTTCTTCTATGTATTAATCACTCATAAAATAAATCTCGAAGAAAATCTTGATACATACGGTGAGTGGCTGTGATTAAAAAAATGGGAATATTTTTTACCTCAATTTTTCTTCTTAGTGTATTGTTTTCTGTAGTTTCACAATTTATATTTCACTTACCATATGGTTGGAATATTGAGGCCACAAACTCAATGTACCCATTACTGAAACCCGGGGATTTGGTTTTCATTCTTCCCCTTATGGGGAAGCCTTATCCTCATGAGATAGTTGCATATAAACCACCTTTCTTAAACTTTTACGTAGTTCATGAGGTTATTAATGTAACTAAAAACGGGTATATAACTAAGGGGATAAACAATCCTACTCCTGATCCTTGGATCGTAAAACCTTCATGGATTAAGGGATTTGTACCAGAAATATTCGGACAACCCATAGTTATTCCTTATGTTGGTAATCTCATAACTCTGATAAGAGGTACTACAGGTTATATTACAGCCTTTATAGTACTTTTTGCCATATATGGTATCAGTGAAATAGTCGATAGAAAGCAGCTGAACTTACCAGCTAGAAGAAGAAATAGAAGAAAAACAGTAGATCCTAAAATTCTAGCTATAACATTTCTAATCCTATCATTTGCAGCATTCATGATCCTCTTTTCTCCTCATGTCATATTTACGGACTTAATGTGGAACTCTGTTCAGAATGCCCCATTTATTTCCAGACAATTTAGTAATAATTTAGGGGCAGTGCCCCCTAACTCAATGGTTCCGGTAACTCTAAGCGTTAATTATCATCATTTTCTACTAAAAATACCTCTTGTAATATTACACTCACCTAGCCTTAAGTTACAAAATTACTCTGAGGAAAATATCACGTTCCTTCTTTATACTTCTTCTCAAGGCCTACATTCTGAAACAGTAGCTATAGAAGTATTACCAGAATTGCTGCCTGTTACTGTACTTAACTTTTTATTCTCGATAAATCCAATACTACCCCTCGTTGGAGAGGGTACTGAGATAAGTGTAATAATAAGTATAATAGTATATGCGGTCATGAAGAAACTTAGTTAGTAATTTTATATATATGTATTAATTTCAGTAAGATTACTACATAATTATATATAGAGATTTATGGCTCTTTTGCGAAATTAGTTTTATTTTATCATTTCGAGATTAAATAATTGATTATATATTGGCGATTGAAGAAACTAAGGATTTTATACCATAGACTTAATGGAGATAATAACATGTTATTAATTATTTCTTCATACAATTATTCTAATTTTAAGAGAATATTACAATTCGCAAAGGAGGCGTGAAAGATCCGTTATATACTATATAGACTTTCTGAGACTCTAAAGGACAATGAAATTCTCTTAGTCCCTGTTTAATTTTAAAGTCATTGTTTCCTTTTAAACTATAACTAAGTATAAACTGCATATTTTTAAGTTACACTAAGAGCAGTTAAAAAGGAGTCTTAATTCATAAAAATGCAGTGAAGTATAGATAGTTATCAAATCAGGACTTTTGACATAACTGGTGTTACTGAATTTGAAGGAAAAACTGATTAGACTATTTGCTATAATTATAATTGACTCTCTTATATCTTCTTACTCAACAGATCTCTCTGAAAAACTCATTCAGCGAAGTGGAACCAGAATTTTACTGATCTGGTTGATAATTTCATAATCGTTATCTCATGATATGTTTTCCCTTCCTCTTCTCTTACTATCACATTTGGCGGGTATTCTACCTTAACAGACTTTATTATCCGTTTCCCACTTCTGGTTAAATAAGTTTTAGCGTTAAATGTAGTAACGGGATTAAATGGTTCAACAATAAAGTAATCAACTGGAGGAAAGTACTTTAAATAAAACTCATACTCATAAGTAAAAGTCTCTCTAGGCTTAATTTCAACATCACTATCTAAGTGAAACACGTGGTATTTATCAATACTTTTGACTAAATTTATCTCGTAATAACCCTTGCCCCTGTATATCAAGGGTTTATCTAAAACTAGATCACCAAAAACCTTAACTATAACACCACGAAAAGGTACTAAAGCGTTATTATACAATTTATTTTTGACTCTATGCTTCATTATAACAAAATTATCACTAATATCAAATATCTCACTCACAATATCAAATCCTAAGGAAATTACATAATTCAGTAATACCGTATAACCGCTCTCCCCTATACCCAACTCACTACATTCAGTTATTAGACCAATAGTCCTCCCCCTCTTCAACAAATTTGTAATAGCTTGCGGATGAAGATTTAATTCCCTTCTTATATCAGAAAAAGTCACGCATAGAGAACCATTACGATAAGTTAATTTACTAATCGCCTCAATAACCTTTATCAGCTCTGGATCAACCTTTGAATACTCCATATATATTAATTTTTAATAGTCTAATTTTAATTTTTCGGTTATTAAGATTTTTCTTATCGTTACCTAGTCATATTATAACGAGAGTATCCACCGTCTTTAGCATTGATACTTATTTATATAAATCAGTCTCTCGTTAATATTTTTATAGATGATTTTTAAAATAAGAGTAATTTAACAAAGATACTAAGAATATAGATTTGATTAGAGATAATAAATAAATTTATTAATAGATTAATTATTAAGCTAAAATTTTACTTTTACTTATAAAATCCATGAAATATACAGAAAAGTTAATAATATACTTAACAAAGAACATTCTTCATATTAATAAAATTTAGAAAGAACAATTGTTAAATCAGACAATATTATTAGAATTGAGCAGTATTTCTGATGGAATCTTATTCTTCTTAATATTACTCTAGAAAGTGGATAAATTTACATTCTATGCTATTACAAGAATTTAATAAGGTTATTTATTACTAATAGGTTGACCAATTCCTCAACGTTATTTAAAAAGGAACCTAATAAATTTGTAACTTAATGTTTGCATTTCTACTTTTTACTTATATTACCCTATATTTAAATAAACTGTATTAAAATCCATAAAATGAAAATTAGGCCTTTTGACATTCTTAGTTGGATAGAAAATTTGCTGTAACCGCCATACTCTAAATATTCAGATTGATTAATGAATTGAATTATTTTTGTAAGGGAGCTAAATCTCCCAAATAACTGAATAAGCTGAAAATGCTATACGGTAAATTTCAAATTTTATCATTGTATCATTGACAACAAAATTATAATCTTCGTCTCTTCCTAGGGGAATTTTACTGATAATATCATTATCCCCGAACGTTACTTTGTATACTTCAGCTCTCTTAGGTCTCTTAGGAAGGTATATAAGAAGTTTAAGGTAATAAGTGAAAGATGCGACTTGTACAGTATTTATGTTTTCTCCCTCTGAGACAAAACCCTTAATTCTCACAGTATATTTTATTCTTACTTTATCTCCTACTCTTAGTGGTGGTAAAAATTTCATCCTAATTAATAATTGATTTTTATCTTGCTGAATTTCAGCCTCAGAATTTAACTTTTCTCTAGATAATAAATTCTCTCTTCTTATATAGTTGAGTTTACTATATGATATTCCTTTTACATCCTTGTACTTAAGGGAAATATAATCTTCTGAAATACCACTGAAGATTGGTAAAAACTCCCTAACGCTAACTATTCTCGCATTACCATCCTTATCAATATTAATTTTTCTCTCTACGTATACATAGTAATATTTACTTCCTTGTAGTTCAGGTCTTAATTTTTCTATTCCATCCTCAACGTTTTTAAAGTGGTTTATTAATTTAAGTAGTTCTTTTCTATCCATATTCCAACACAACTCCATAAATTCCATAATTCACATTTTTTATGTTAAAAAGTATTTCATTTTCACTTTTTTTCTCTATAGAGTAGTTTTCTATATCGAGTGGTTTAAAATGATATGAAAAAGGACCTTTTACTAATCTTACCCCTCTAACAGATTTTATCCTAGAAGAGGTAGTAATATGAAGAGAGGAAGAGAAAGTGGATGATAATATATAAAAATATTCCACGTTATTATGTGTATACTTTTTAGAGTAAATATAGTAAGTAAATTCTATGATCTCGCCGAAAGTAGTAGGATGAGTGAAGATTAGTTTAAACTGGACTAGGTCATTATCTTTCTCGATTTCGACATCAATATTTTTCTCATTTTTTCTTCTAAGTTTTATAAATCTAAATTTAGTCACTGGGGTTATATCATAAATGAAATTAAGTTCTTTTATACCATTTTTTGTTATTAAAAAAGTATATTTCTCACTTCTACTATAATATTCTCTCATAATTCGAACCTTTATATTCGATTCTAGGACTAAGAATTCGTATTTATAAAGGTTCTTACTTACGTAAATTTTATCACGAACTTCGACAAGCTTTAAAGAGACTAATGTGTTAAGGAGACCAGGATCATCAATTTTATCTATGTATCCAAAATTTTGTAAGTGAGTAATTAGAGGAATAATCTTATTAATATCCACATCATAACATGAAAACAACGAAATATATAAGCATATATCTAACACTATTTAGAACAGCTAATAAATAATTTTATTTTGGTTTTAATCTTAGTAATAATTTTCTATAAAGTCGTAGTACGAAAATTTGTAAAGATAGTATAAATTGAAAATTTATTCCTTATTATCTCTCTTATAAGAAACTACAAAGTAAAATAGATTCAGTGCTTTTTCCTCATAAATCTTAACATCTAACAATCTGAAAAATAACTGCTTATGCCATGAGTTAGTATTAAGCCTCTTGTAAATATAATATATGTATTTGTAATCTCTTGGCTTGCCTTTAGCAAATATCGTTATATAAGGCATTATGAATCTCAAGTAAAAACTTAGATACATTCTTTTTACTTTATTGTCCGGTTTTCCCATAGCTATAAATCCAATTATCTTTCTTGATACCCTATTCATTTCTTTAATTACACTCTCTATATTATCTGATGCATGTAAAGCAAAACTACTCATTACAACATCAAAGGCATTATCTCTAAACGGTAAGGCTTCAAATGAAGCTAGAACTCTATCATCTTCAACTATAGCTAGTTTCAGCATATTCTCGGCGTAATCAGTCATTACAGGGAAGAATTTCTCTCTATATAACTTCTTAAATACATAAGTTAACTCTCCTTTCCCTGCTGCTACATCTAAAACTAGTTTGGGTTTTTCGCAATAATTTAAGATAGTCTTTACAAGATCTGCTCTCCATTTTATATCTTGGTTAAAGGATATATATCGATTAGCTCTATCATAAGATGAAGGAATATGGTTATAAACTTCTCTTAACTCTTCATCTGAAGCTTTAACAGACACACCTAGTAACTAAAATATTAAGATATAAAGCTTTAACTTAATTTATAAGGAGAAAAGCAAGTTTACTAGATCTTCTATTTAGAACTCAATATTATGAGCTAAATCATGACTGCCCATAATACTACGGCACTATTTTTATTAACATATGTCGTTCATATGTCCTTAATGAATTCAATTTATTTCGTCAGCGTAAGATTAAATAACTGATTTTAGCAGTATATAGTCTTTTTCATAGTAAGTGCGAAGGGAAACAATATTTATCGATAAAAAAATATATTTATTGATTTAACTAAATTTCGAATATTTAGCATCTTAAGTTAAAGCTGATCTTTTACTCCTTTGCAAGCTTAGGTCTGTGAGATGCATGGCATGTGGTGCCTCTCACGTAAGAAAAGGAAATTGGACATATTTCGTCTAATAACCGAATGTAATGACTAAAATCCTCTCTAACTCACGCCTTGTTTATTAAAGCTGGAATCAAAGGAAGCTATATAAGAGATTCCGTTTCTTAAAATTCAATGAGAAAAATTACCATATCCTTTTTAATGTATTATGATAAATTTATACTTATGAGAATTGTTGAAGATAATGATGGTGAAAGGTTCCTAGAGCTAGAGAGCGAAGAAGATATAGATGAATTTTTCAATGCCGTAATAAAGAGAGCTAAGGAAAAGGCTAATGCCCGTAAACCCTCTTATGAGAGCCAATCTCCCAAATAAATACGATACAGTTTTTTGAATCCACGCTATAAAGTATTCTTATATCCCCAGTAACTTCTATTGAGAACATCGGATTACCGTACCTATCTTTTCCCAACTTTTCCCTGGCGTATTTGAAAGGATTATCTCTGAGTAATTTAATCTTCTCTCTAATGATATTTAATATCTTAACGTTAGAAAACTCGTCAGAAATATATTCTACTAATTCATTAAAACTCTTGGCTCATATTAACTCTTATCTTCCATTCCTTACAAGCCACGATAAAATAGAAAGAAAACACATTAAAAATCTTTCGATTAATATCTGATTAAGGATAATAATACTGATGAGTAATATAATATGTTATGAATAATAGTAGGTCTTTCACGCCTCCCTGGGTGAGTAGGTTAGTAGTTTAAGGAAATTTCTCTATCATAAAAATTATAATATTCGCCCGTGAATTAATAAATACTTTGAATTAACTCCCTTACTTTATTTAGTTTATCATAAGGAATTTTTAGTTAATAAGACAGTATCTTTTACATATGTTTAACGTAATGTAAAAATACAATGATTCTCCTATAAGTGCTATAAGGTTTCCTTTGAGAATTATAATATTCTCTTTTAGATTAAAATAATTCTATGAAGAAATAATTGATTATATATCATTATCTCGGGGAAGTGTCAAATGTGTAATTAATGTGAATAACTAAATAAAGTAAAAAGTTATAAAATACCTTTGTTTGAAATTAAATTCACTTAATTACTAAGAGTATGATAATATAAAATCAGTTTATTAAATATAATCGCAAATAATCTCGTAATTTTCGATAATTAAGGCTAAGAGAACTTTTCTGATAATGTTAGACTGATATTCTTATTTTAGTGATAAGTCTTATATATTATTTTCGATTATAACGCACAAATAATAAATACACTAAACTTAAATTTATTCATATACTATATTATTTTATGCGACTAGTTGTTGCAACAAACTTCGATAACGACTTAATAGAGAAAATTTCAAAATATCCAGTAAAGTACATTTACGGTAGCCAAACAGAGACACTAACCGGACATGGTAGGGCTTCTTTTATTTTACCTAAAGTTAACGATGAAAAACTTAAGGAACATATTTCTGTAGCCCATTCTTATAAGATAAAATTTCTATATACGATGAATACTGCAAATCTTCATGGTAAGGAGTATGATGAACATTTCCTTAATAAATTAAAAAATGAAATAGAAAAATTAATAAATTTTGGTGTTGATGGTTTTATAGTTGCCTTACCCTTTTTAATTTACTTTATCAGAAAAGAACACCCAGATATAGAAGTTTCTGTATCCTCTTTTGCAAGAATAACTAACATTAGAAAAGTTGAGGAATATCTACAGATGGGGGCAAATACTGTTATCATGGATGAAGATACAAATAGGAATTTTACGCTATTGGAGGCTTCTGCAAAGTTAGCAAAAAAGTATAATGCTGATATTGAAGTAATTACAAATAATACTTGTCTATGGAGTTGTCCCTATAAATTAATTCATGATCAGGTGACTTCTTATCTCTCAGCTAAAGATGGAGTTAAAAATGTTTGGTTTGAATATCCTGTTCTGTTTTGCGCTACTGAAGTTAGGAATGATTTTGCTAATATTATCAGAATGAGATGGATTAGACCAGAAGATTTGCATTATTATGAGGAGATCGGAATTGACAGGTTTAAGATTGCTGGAAGGAATAAGAAAACCGATTGGTTAGTAAATGTTGTAAAGGCTTACTCAGAAAGGGAATACAAAGGAAATTTACTTGACATTTTAAGTTATGTTCAGGGTAGAGCAACTACTTCTGCACTAAGGAGAATTAATGAATCGTCAAACTACGAAATATTAATGAAAGTGTACGTAGATAATGCTCAATTCCCGCCTAACTGGTTGAGTTATTTCAAATATAATAGGTGTGAAGAAAGGAGTTGTGAGGAATGTAGATATTGTGATATAATTGCCGAGAAGGTCATAAAGATTGATGGTAAGCCTTTCTTCCAACAACAAGAAAAGTTTAAACCACAAATAGAACTTATTCCGAGGTTTGTTAGTCATGGTGAAGATAACAGATAGGATAAGGATTGCAGAGCTATTAGAACCAAATTTCTTTGGAACAATACTAAACCATAATGTTGTAATAATAGAAAAAGAGGTCCTAATGGTGGATTAATGCTCGTAGATACTAGTCTACCAGATAATTATGAGAATCTAGAGAAATATTTAAAATCATGGGGGTATTCAATAGAGGACATTTCGGATATCATAATTACTCATGCTCATCCAGATCACTTTGGAAATGCGGAAAGAATAAAGAGAGAAGCAAAAGCTAAAATTTATGCCCATGAAGAAGAGAAATTTGAAATGAAAAAAGTTAAGTTTGAAGATGTCGAAAAGGAATTTAATAATGTGAGTGATACCGAAATACAAAAGACATTAGACAGAATAAATAATATGAAAGTTGAAATTCCTACTGTTGATGTTAAGCTTAAAGGTGGAGAGGAACTTGGTGGATTTAGAGTAATCCATGTGCCGGGGCATACAAAAGGACATATAGCATTAATGGGTGAAGGGGTTTTAATTGTTGGCGACGCAATAAGAAATATTAACGGAGTAAAACCACCTATAAGGTTTTTCTGTTGGGACTACGAAAAAGCCTTAAGATCTTTTAACTATTTACTTTCTTTACCTTTTAGAGTTCTAATACCATATCACGGAGATATATTGCATGAATACAACGCGTATTATTTTATCTAAATTTTTAACGAAAGAAAGAAAGTATTAGTTTTTACATCATATTCAACTCAATGTATGAGAGAGAGTTCACGCTTTATATCGACTCTAAACAAGTGTTTAATATTTTATCAGATATTGTATTTCTTGCTGGAATATCTGGACACTTTGCAGTATTGCTAGCTGAAGATAAGAGTGGAGAATTATTACCACCACCTAAAGCTAAGAATAAGACTGGAAAATATATTGTTGCTTACCTTAATATACCAGATACAGAAAAAGAGAAAGTTTAAGTGGAACTACTTTCTATAACTCAAACTCTAGTAAGTTCTACTCAAATAGAATATATTCTGTCTGATGGAAATGAAATAACAGCTCAGGTAGATTTCTTTATAAAACAAGACGGGGAAAATACTATTTTAAGAATTAAAGTAAAAGATGAAAGGAATTAAATCATTTTTTAGCAAGAAAAAAGTGTTTGAATATATGCACCTATAGAGCATATTTTAGAAGATCATATATTTACAGCAATTAAGCAGACAACAACATCTTCATCTGAGGTTTTTAGGGAAAATAGAAGGAACACCTATTAATGCTATAAAAGAAGCTAAAAAATATATTTCAGTAATAAAGTTTGGCGGAATTTACATATATGGAGAAAATCTTTAAGGAATTTATACTATTATAGACGGTGAATTAGATAACGGCGAATTAATAATAGGAGAGAAGAGATCTACTGGTATCAACGTACTTTATGAGTTACTGAATTATGAGAAGCCAGTAAAAATTTTGTTGTTTGATTCTGAAATAGGAGATAAAATTTACGATTTTATAAAGACAAAAGGCTTAGAAAAAATATTTGGCTAGATATTGCACAATAAATATTATCTTTTGTTCGAAAAATCTCTTATGTGGTGGAGATATTACTTTATTTCTTTTGCTATACTCCTAGCACTTTCCCTTATTCTCTCAAATTTCATTCCATTAAACTTCTATCTAGAATGTGGCGAAATATCTTTAATCTTTTTCGTGTGGTATTTATTATCCCCTTTAATTATGATCTTTTCGTTTAGACTTAAAAAAAGTAATGACGAGAGACTGAACTCACTAGTTTCTTACACATCTTCAATATTTAACATGAAGAAACCGCTTGTATATGTAACAAAGACAGATTATTCAAATGCTTTTGCATTTGGAAATTTCTTTTACAAAGCTATTGGATATACATCGGGGCTTTTGTCATCTTTACAAGATAATGAAATTATTGGCGTTACAGCCCATGAGTTAGCACATTTAAAAAATCATGACATGGAGATTCAAGTTCTCGGCTTAATTCTTTATAACATTCTATATCTTTATCTTTTCAATATAAACTTTATATTAGGTCTAGTTACTTTTGCACTTGCTTACCCTCTTTTCATCTTTATACATAGAATGCTAGAAAAAAGAGCTGATTTAACTGCAGTTAAGAATAATAGGTGGCTAACTATCTATTTAGAGAACGCATTAATAAAAATTGGTTATTTGGGCCGAAGTATACCTTCTTACTTACTTAGAGATATTCCAGATTTTCAATTATATTTTATAAAACAACAGCTAATAATGAATAACAGTAGAAGTATTTTTAGAACCCATCCTTCATTATCGGAGAGATTGAGGTACTTAAGTAAATATGAAGAATGGAGTAGTTGATACCTAATATGTAATGGAAAAATTGTAAACATATAGACCTCACATATAATAATATAACCTTATACTATTATATAGTTTATATAGAAAACCTTAAATAGGAACGGTCGAAGATATAGTTAGCATGCTTAGTTTAATTATAGTAAGGCATGGAGATGCTGAACCTCAAATTGAGGGAAAGGATGATAAAGATAGAAAACTAGTGAAGAAAGGAATAAAGCAAATGAAAAGAATTGCTACTTTTCTTGATGAAATGGGGATAAAAATTGATAAAGTTGTTTCCAGCCCCTATTTAAGAGCATACCAATCAGCAGAGGCTATATTGGATAAAATGGGGGTAGATAGTCTAAAAATAGAGACTTATGATGATCTCATACCAGATAAGGATCCATCTCTATTTATTGAAAAGATAAAGGAGTTTCCAGACAATATTACAGTATTAATTGTAGGTCACGAACCGTATCTCTCTGGTTTAATTAAAGCACTAACCGGTGGAAGTGTTGAGATTAAGAAAGGAGGTATGGCTATGGTTGATTATGATTTAAAAGAAAACAAAGGTGTTTTAAAAATGCTTTTAACTCAGAAGGTGCTTAAGATGATTTAATTATGTTATCAGCAGTTATTGATGCTGGTTTTAATTCCTTTCGTTTAGTTCTATACCAGGTTTTCCCTAATGGAACTTTTAGAATTATAGGCTCGATTAAGTCTTTTGTAAGAATAGGAGAAGGGTTAGAAGAAGGAAAACCTATAGGAGAGAGTAAAATTAGAGAAGCTGAAGAAGCCTTTTCGATTTTTAAGAAGATCATTGATAAAGAGAAAGTAGAGGATGTTAAAATAGTTGCTACTAGTGCGTTTAGATACGCCACTAACGGTAATGAGATTGCCCAGAAATTAAGTAAACTCATAGGATATGAAATGAAAATTATTTCTGGAGAAGAAGAGGGAAGATTTTCCGGGATTGGAATCCTAAATACTTTACCCGTCTCTAACGGCATACTTTTTGAACTTGGAGGAGGTTCTCTTGAACTAATTGAGGTTAATGAGGGAAATATTGGTAAAGTTTATCAGTTACCTATAGGTGCATTAAAACTCTTGAATTACCAAGAAAAAGAGATAAGAAAAAGAGTGAAAGATCAGTTATCAACGCTCTCTCTGAAAAGACAAGGTGTTCTAGTTGGATCTGGAGGTAATGTGAGAGCTTTGGCAAAAATGGATTTAAAACTTTTATCTTATCCAACAAGATCAATTCATGGTTATTCAATTCCATCAAAACAAATAAGTAAATATTCCTCACTTCTTCCTACTTTAGATGTAGATGCAAGAGCCTCTCTCCCCGGAATTGGAAAAGAAAGAGCTTTCACGATACATACAGCATCAATCATCATAGATGAGCTAATGAAATATTTTAATGCGGAAAATCTAATTGTTTCTGCTTATGGTATGAGGGAAGGAGTACTTACAGAAGGAAGAAGACTGAATAGAGAGAGTTGGTTGTATGGGATAGCATACTTTAATGCGTTAGAGCCGCCAATTCAAATATTCAAGGATATAATAGATAGTGTAGGAGGAAAGTACTCGTTTTATATTGCTTCATCAGCCTATTTATCCCTAATATTTAAGATGTCTGGTTATCTCAATCCTTATGAGGCTTGTTATAGGTTTATCAAGAATTCTGTTTTGCCAGGTTTTCTTTTAGAAGAAGCTTTAATAATAAGCTTTATATGTAAATCTACATATAGTAAAATAAAGAAAAAGCATATTAAATTTTTAAGTGAAAAACCGAGTAAAAAAGAGCTATCATCTTATGGAAATATAGTGAAAAACGCGGTTGAGAAATATGTTAATGGTGTTAGACTATGAAAAAGGGAGTTCTAATAGCTTTTGAAGGAATTGATGGATCTGGTAAATCAAGTCAGGCTACGTTACTTAAGGATTGGATAGAATTAAAAAGAGATGTCTATCTAACTGAGTGGAACTCCTCAGACTGGATTCATGATATAATTAAAGAGGCAAAGAAGAAAGATCTTCTTACCCCATTAACTTTTAGTCTAATACACGCTACTGATTTTTCTGACAGGTATGAAAGGTATATTTTACCAATGTTAAAGTCTGGTTTCATAGTTATTTCTGATAGGTACATTTACACAGCTTATGCTAGGGATAGCGTTAGGGGAGTAGATATTGATTGGGTTAAGAAACTGTACTCATTTGCTATAAAACCGGATATTACTTTTTACATCAGAGTTTCACCAGATATAGCACTAGAGAGGATAAAGAAATCAAAAAGGAAAATAAAACCTCAAGAGGCTGGTGCTGATATATTTCCAGGATTATCACCAGAGGAGGGATTCCTGAAATACCAGGGACTAATTACTGAGGTTTATGATAAATTAGTTAAGGATGAGAATTTTATAGTGATTGACGGAACTAAAACTCCGAAGGAAATACAAATTCAAATTAGAAAATTTGTAGGTGAGTTAATTGATAATAGCTTTTGAAGGAATTGAGGGATCTGGTAGGACAGCCCATTTAGAGGCTGTTAAACGTTACCTAGAAAAAGAAGGTTATGGTACAGTAACTTTTGGATTACAGATGTCAAAGTTAATAGGTGAGAGAATTTCGCAAGTTAAAAGAAATATAGTATTTGAAAGAAGGACACTATTTTTAGCTTATGTTACTGATTTAGCGGATCAAGTTGAGAACTATGTTAAACCTTCATTAGACTCTGGTTTTATTGCATTAGCTGATGGCTACATATTAACCCTAATGTCATGGGGACTAGTAAGAGGATTAGAGAAAGATTGGATGAATGATGTTTTGTCTATTTTTCCTAGATCTGCAATATACTTTTCCCTTATCTCAAGACCAGAAGAAATCATAAAGAGAATAATAAAGAAAAGAGGATTCTTAGACCCTCTTAGTGCGGGAATAGATATTTGTATAAAAAGCGATGTGTTTACAGCTTATGAAGATTATATTAATGAATTTCAGAAAGTTCTTATTTCTCTCTCTACAAAGGAAAGTATTATTTACACGGATAGGAATTTTGATGAAGTACATAAGGAGATAGTGAATAAAATTGAAAGCCTTACGTCCTGAAGAATATGCAAACATTAATCTTAAAGAAGTACTAGGAAGAACTAAAATTGATGAAGAGAGTATTCATGACGCTAGAGTTAGCTTAAGAAAGTACTATGACGTTCTAACTTCTCTTTACCCGGTTTATGAAAATTCCGAATGTGCTTTCATTTCAAATGAAATTATAGGAAATCTAGGAAGAATAAGGGATATGGATATCTGCGGATCAAGAGATAGAAGAAGAGATAAACTGGCTTACGATACTATAAAGAAATTTAAACGATTAAAAATATGCTTTTTACCAAGGAAAATCTATGGAAGTAGGCTTCTTCTGTTTACACGTATTTACAGTTTATATAAGTTAATTCCTCAGTTAGATGATTTCCATGAAATTAGAAAAAGAGTGAGAATCATAAGGAACTTAGCTGAAGCTTTAGGTTATAGCTCTCAAGAGATAAAGATCATTTCAAAAAAGATGGGTGATGTAAGGGATAACATACTGAAAATGGAATGTAATGGTTTGACACCACCAGAAATTAACGTAAATATTTACAAAGAGGAAGCACTCAAGGCAATAACAAGGATTATTAAAAGTCAAGACGAGTTTCATTATCGCTTTATTAACTTAGAATAGATTATGAGGGCTATTCCAGATACTATCAAGATGGGAGAAACGACAAACATATATTCAATGTCTAAGGCTAAGCCGTAAGCCTCGTAAATAGTAAAATATACTGTGGAAGAGATATTATTAGCGTTACATAGTATTAACTTACCCGGAGAAGAGGAAAAGAAACAAATAACATATAAAATACTATCATTAGTAGTTGTAGCACCAGAAGGATAACCGTAAACCTTAATCGGATTAGAAAAATTATAAGAAAAAAGTACTTCAGAACCACCTTTATACGGAACAGTATAGGATTCGTGAGGAAGAATTACAACTTTATTACTCATCCTTATAGAGTTTTGAGATGCAAAAGGTATTAAAGAAAGAAACAAGATTCCAAGAATAACCAGTATGACGGCTATTATAAATAAACGCATGAATAAAAATTATTATTATACTTTTTATTTCTATCCGAAAACACTGCTCTAAGATAACAATTTCAGCTTATATACCATATTGTGCCCACACATCATAGCAAATTTCCAGGTTAAAGAATTTTTAAATTTAATTACTTATAAGAATGGAAAGGGCTGAATCCTTCTTTATGTTAATGGAAATCTTTTTATATTTGTTAATTTTAAATTTCTATGGTGGAGATGATCCCTCATTCTGATGTGGGCACTGCCCAAAAGGGTGGGGGTGAAAATTGCAGAGATGTGAGCCCTATGCCGTTGGGCTCAAAGGAGTCCCATGACCCACCTACCATGAAACTTGGTAGGTGGTTGAGGGCTAAGTCCCTACACCAGATCATGATTGAAGATAAAATGATTGAAATGATGGTATAG
Source organism: Sulfurisphaera tokodaii str. 7 (assembly GCF_000011205.1). Lineage (NCBI taxonomy): Archaea > Thermoproteati > Thermoproteota > Thermoprotei > Sulfolobales > Sulfolobaceae > Sulfurisphaera > Sulfurisphaera tokodaii. The sequence goes on along the minus strand of NC_003106.2, from coordinate 1,534,981 downwards.
GGACAAACGGTTAAAAATCCCTAATATTGTGTTAATGAGGTCATCAATAATTGATAATACTCCAAAATATTCTAAATACAATATATTTAACGTTAGAGTAGAGTTTCCATTAAACGTTATAGACATAACTACAATTGAAGATCAAGTTAGGGAACAATTGAAAGACTTCGATATAGTTGAGGGACCTTATATAAACGAACAAAGTGATAAAGAATTCGTCATAATTTTGGTGAGGATCAAAGTATCCGAAAAGAACGACTGGGAAAAAAACTAAGTCTGAAGCTCTTAAAAGATCACTTAAGTTAAGACAAGAATTAGTCAAGCAACAACAGAAAATCTCTAATACAACTTGATTTATATATAGAGTTAAATTGGATTAAAAAGTATTTATCTTACATTTGGAAAATCCTCTCTTTAAAACGGCCTTACTTAAAAAACTTATGAAATAAAAACGCTTAAATTAATATTGTGAGAATCTTAAAATACACAGGGTTCATAAGCGCAATATTAGCATGGATAATAATATTTGCAAGCATTAGCCTCAACCCATGGTTCAATTTTACTAAAAATGCTTTTAGTGATTTAGGTGGACCTTTCGCAAAAGATCCTTGGCTATATAATTATGGTCTTATAGTAGTTTCCTTATTTGCTTTTCTTTATGCAGTTTTTTTGGCAAAAGTAAATGGAAATAAAATTTTGATAATAGGGTCAGCTTTTGTAATGGTTGCCGCAATTTTTCTGGCCTTAATAGGAATATATCATGAGGGGACATATCCGCATTTATTTGTTTCCACTTGGTTCTTCATACAGTTTGACATTGCAATTTTAACATACGGGATAGGCTTACTAATGGAAAGAAGAAAACTAGGAATTTATATGATAATTCTCTTTATCATTGCAAACGTTGTAGCTGGAGTAATTAAGTGGCCCTCTTCGGCAACAATTGAAGCTTGGGGAATTTCGATAATTGATATCTGGGTAATACTTTCATTTTTAGATGCATCTCAGAGACGATAAATAGATATTTTACTAAAAAAGAAGAGAATAGAGAGTTCAAAACTAGTTCATTTTCACTTACATGTGTATAAGAATATGTAATAAAGTATGTTGTACATATTTATATTTTTGTTCTGATAAGGTATAAAATTTTCAATTAATTTAGATGAGTAATTTTAAATGAATAAATTTAAAAAGTTTAAAATTTTTTAAATATCAGTTTATCGTTAATACTCATCTACAAATGTATATACCTTAACATATTCTGTTTATATCACCGGAGTTATATAATTATAATTGGTGATAAAAAATGGCACTATTCATAGATATATTAACTATTCAGTCGATAACAATGGGTATAGGTTTCTTAACCTTTGCTTACGGCTTAATTAAGACATTCCTAGTTCATTCCACAGTGCAAGATTACAGAAATGCTATTAAACCACAATACATGCCACTGCTATTGTTAGGTTTACTTATGTCTATTACTGGATTTTACGGAATGCTTACTTGGCCCTTACCATCCAGTTATAACATATTATTCTACGATCTTTATCCCGTATTAGGTTTAGGAATTATAGGAATAGCTTTAAGTATTAAGAATGAGTATAAGCTCGAACACTTAGGCTTCATGGCTTTGTTATTTGGATTAGTAACAATATATTATGGTGTACAAGGATATTTGCACAATATGACTCTTGAACCAACGGCATTATTAGCATTGTACACATTAACTGGACTAGCTTCAATATTCTTCTATCCTGTAGCAATATTCCTTGATAACGGAAAGTGGAGTAAAATATGGTTAATAGTAGATGCAGTTTTACTAATATTAGCCGGATTATTAGCCGCATATATAGGAATTGAAGCAGTAGGAGAACATCTTGTTGCATTTAGCAAATGGACTCCATTCATTTAAGATTTTTCTTTATATAATTTCTGAGTTAAGTTAATGTTTTTATCACATCAATTTTTAATTAAGGAAATAAGAATTTTTAGTAAACTATAACACTATATTTAAAGAATTGATTAAAGAGAAAGATTTTACTTAAAGAATGTACACATATTAATTTTTTGAGTGACAAATTGTAATTATGCACTACTTATTTAAGTAAGAACAATTGGCCTAATTCGTTAAGTTAAATATATATTTTAACTTCTCTTTATATTTATGTATGTCATTAGAATACCTCTTTAAACCAAAGAGTATTGCTGTTATTGGGGCTTCTCGCTATAAAGAGAAAGTTGGAAATGTGGTATTCAGAAATCTTCTATATACTTATCACGGAAAACTTTACCCAGTAAATTCAAAGGCTGAAGATGTTGAAGGTGTAAAAGCATATAAAAGCGTTAAGGAGATTCCAGATCCTATAGATATGGTAGTAATTACAGTACCTAGAGAGGCTGTGCCACAAGTAATGGAAGAGGCTGTAGAAAAAAATGTGAAAGCAGCAATTGTAATTACTGCTGGATTTAAAGAAGTTGGTGAGGCCGAATTAGAAGATAAGGTCATAAGTATTGCCAGAAAAGGAGGAATAAGAGTTTTAGGACCAAATACATTTGGTATCATTACCCCAGAGTTTAATGCAACTTTTGCCTATACTGACGTTAAAAGAGGAAATATTGCATTAGTTGTTCAAAGCGGTGGTCTAGGAGTTTACATGCTAAATTGGGCACAGAAATATAGAGTAGGAATAAGTTATATGGTGAGTTTAGGTAACCAAGCTGATGTAAAAGAGTATGAAGTTATTGAATACCTTTCAAGAGACCCAGAAACAAGAGCAATATTCGTTTACCTAGAAGGAGTCTCAGATGGTAATTCTTTCTTAGAAACTTTACCAGAAGCCACGAAGAGAAAACCGGTAGTATTCTTAAAAGGGGGTACTACAAGTAATGGTGCAGCAGCAGCTAAAACACATACTGGCAGTTTGGCTGGCTCTTTTGAAGTTTTCAAAGCAGCAGTTAGGACTGTTGGAGGAATTCTGGTGGATAATCTTCATGACATGCTAAACCTAGCAAAGCTCTTAATGTATTCTGAGCCGGTTACCGAAGAATTACTTGTAATTACTAATTCTGGCGGACATGGAGTTCTTACTTCTGATGAAATTGAGAAAAATGGGTTAAGAATGGTTGAAATACCAGACTGGATGAAAGAAACTTTAAGAAAGATTTTACCACCAACTTCAGTACCTAGAAATCCTTTAGATTTAACAGGAGATGCTAATAAGGAAAGATACTATTCTGCATTAAAGATTGTCAGTGAGTTAAATTCGACTAAGTTAGTTATAGTTCAAGCTTTACCAATGGTTAGCTGTACGGACGTTGCTAGAGTGATTTCAAACTTTAAGGGAAAAGGAGTTATCGGAATTACCATGGGACTTGATGAGGATACTGCATTAAAAATTTTAGAAACTACTGGAATTCCAGCATATACATTCCCAGAGGATGCTGTAAAAGCTATTAAATATTTTGTAAATAAGCCAATACCGAGGAAGAAAATAAGGACAGTTCAACCAATTGAAAGTGCTATAGAACTTGTTAAGGGAAAGAAAACATTGAGGGATTATGAGGCGATGAAACTTATGGAAATTTACGGAATAAGAACTCCCAAATGGGGAATTGCTGAAAGTGTAGAAGAGGCCCAGAGAATTGCAGACTCTATTGGTTATCCAGTAGTTATGAAAATTTCACCAGATGAACCAGTACATAAAACAGAAATGAAAGGAGTTGTTGTTAATGTGGAGAAAGACCAAGTAAAGGATGTTTATTCGCAATTATCTAAAATAACTAAGAGGGTAATGATTCAAGAGCAGTTAAACGGTTTAGAAGTCTATATTGGTGGTATAAGGGATCCGGTATTTGGTCATGTAGTTCTAGTAGGAAGTGGAGGAATTTATGTTGAGGTTTTAAAGAATGTTGCATATGGTTTGTCACCAATCTATGAAGACGAAGCACAAGAACTCTTAATGGAGAGCAAGATTCACGCTATGTTAACTGCTAGGAAAAGGGGTTATGACGAGAATTCGCTTATAAGGACAATAATAAGTGTCTCTAGGATGATAGTTGATTTAAATATAAGAGAAATGGACATAAATCCATTATTTGTAAATGAGAGAGGAGCCTTTGCTGTAGATGTAAGAATAGTATTTGATTAATTACCAGGTAAAATTTCTATTTTTTCCGAAAAACTTAGATAAATTGGACATTCCTTCTTTACTTTACGTATCATCTCTTCTAATTCTTCTGATGAACAACCACTATTATATATAAAAACTTTTATCTTCTTTATAACAGGATATCCTAGCATAAATTGCTTTTCATCAATCTCGTATACTGCCCTAACTTTACAATCCTTAATCTTAATTCCCTCTTTTTTAGCTATGCTTTCAAAAGCTTCAGCTATGCAATGAGGTATAGAGATAAGAAATGCATATAATGGTGCCTCTAGATATAATTTACTAGCTTTTTCTCTCCTACCTGGTATTTCTACGGTTGGATTTTCAAAGTCACCATATAAACTAATACTAAATTCCATTTTATAATAGATTTTAGATTAATCAATAAAAAATTAACTACTAAGTGTTTATGTATGAGTTAATGAAGAATTGCGTTCCAACATATTTAACAAACCAAGGTCGTAAGAGAATATAGGTGGTAAGTAATAGTATCGAGATATGAATATATGAAGAAAAGTAATTCAATCTGATACTTATCGGAGAATCGTCATGATGTAGTTTAGTTACAAATCGTTAAACTTATCGTTACATGAAGTTAAACTTAAATCTCATTTTAATAATTATATTCTTATGTATAGGTTAAAAGTTCATAAGAAAGGAATAATAGTAATACCTAAAGAGGTTAGAGATAAGCTTAACATAAAGGAGGGTGATGAGGTAAACGTCATAGTTGACGATGAAGGTATTTACATATTTCCTAAAGAGAGTATTGAAAAATATTTCGGAAGTGATAAGGATGCTATACAAGCTTTAAAAATTTTAGAAGAAGAGAGGAGAAAAGAACGTGAAAAAAATAATGCTTGATGCATCTGCAATCATACTATACTTTTATGGCAATAAGGAAGTAAAAGAGATAATAGAAAAAACGAGGTTTACGTTAATCCTGTAAATCTCACAGAATTTCTTTATGCTTATACTAGAATTAAGGGATGGAAAGAAGCACTATTCAGATATAGTATTGTAAGAAATTCTTTCAAACTAATTGACATAAACGATGAGAATATAATTACAACATCTGCCAAGTTAAAAACTAAGTATAACCTTTCTTTAGGAGATGCATTTTTACTAGCCTCTGCTAAACATATTAACGGAGTCGCAATTACTAGCGATCATGAACTCAAGAATGTGAAAGAAGTTAGAGTTCTAATAGTTTCTCCATGAATTTCTTATTTTTACTGAGAGAATCTGGTTGTATCGTTAAATATATGAATCATAGCGAAAAGCGAGTTATTTTAAAGACTTTCCTAAACTGTAATATATCAAATACTGTCTTGTACGATCTTATCATAGACCTTGATTTCATAGCTATGAACTTCGATATTTTAAACAACGGCTAGTACCCTTATAGGGAAAAATAGTAAAACCCTTATATTTATAAATTTTGGGATCCACCCTATTTATGTGGAGTCTAAGATTCCTCTTATAGAGAAAAATAAGGAAGGATATACAAAGGTTAGGTTAATTGAATGTTTACAAGGAGTTGAATTATCCTTGTTAAGGCTTAAAGAAGGATTCGGTAGAAACTCTGCTGGGAAAGTTTTTATGGCATGGAAAGCCTTTATTAGTGCTCTTGTAGTACTAAACCTTGATAGGATTTATAGGGATGAGAAGGAAAAGGAATGGTATTTTAAAACTGGTTTCTTAGCATCTACTACCAGATTAAAGGGAATTTCCCAGAGGTTAGAAGATTTAGGATATAATGTTATTGATCTGACTTCAACTGCTCTTGCATTACACCGCTATGCCGTTGCTAACAGTTTCAGATAAGTCATGAATTTAATATTATTTGTATTCATTCAATTTTTCAAATCCTTTTAACGCTATTAAATAAGCTGAAGCCATATGCCTATCAAAACCTCTCTTGAGTGTGGACATAGTGTCGTCACTAAGCTATTTATATTTCTATAAATTTTTATCACATAGTAATATATTAGTTCAATATTTATACTCTTTATAAAGAAAGCCATCTAATAAATTTATATGCAAATGACGGCACTATCAGTGTGGACAACAATTTTGTTAATTCAAAATAAATTATATGGACTGTTCGTGTTCTATTGATAGAATGCTACGTAATACCTTTTTAGGGTGAGCACGGGAGTATTACCTGGAGGTGAGATTACGGGAACTAGGTGGAGTGGTCCCGTGCTCATCCAAGTAATATTAGTTCTAATGGAGTATATTAATCTTAAGCCTAGGCGTGGAGAGCCGGACAAGGGGTATGAGGACGAGGGGTTGAATACAAAATTATGAAACCTCAATGAAAATCCGACCCCTATTACGGACTATATAAAGGAGCAAGTGATTACTCCGATAGGACTGAAGTAATAAATGATATATTACATCTAATAAAAGAGATATTAAGATTACTAAAAGAGTATTTTAAGGACAAGTGAAATCAAGAACTAGAAGAACGTTATAAGAGAGTAGAAGAAATATTAAAGGACTTATAGGGAGTTTCATCTAAAGCTAATTAAAGAAGAAAAGTCTCATTTTGTTCCTTAATATAACTTACAGCTCATCTCCTAAATGTATGATCACCGTTTAATCTTACATTAATGAAATAATTTGTAAAGCAAATCAAATCGCCCAGCAATCCTGAATCTCCATAGTTCCATTTTATAATAGATTTTATATTAACCAATAAAAATTGGCTCTAAATTATTTTTATAAGGAAGCCAATTAGAAACATTTTTAAGTAAGAGTTACTATAAATTAAGTATGGACTATAACAAGAATTATATTGAAGAACTGTTTGATAGTGAAGTTTATAGAAGATTAGGAGATGTGGAGAAAGATAGAGTTACAAGAATATATCTTTATAAACTCTCAGAAATGGAAAGAAAACATTCCGAAATTTGGAAGGAAATTGCAATAAGTAGAGGCATAAAACTAGGAAAATTAAAATGGTATCACAAGTGGAAAATAAATTTCTATGTTATTTTTAGAAAAATATTCGGATTAGAGCTTACAACAAAACTATTAGAGAACGGAGAAGAAAGCGATATTAAAAAATACTATGAACTTTCAAAGAGCGAAGAACTAAGTGAAGAAGAAAGACAAAAAATGAGAGAATTAAGTGTTGATGAAGCTGTACATGAAGAAATTATATCTACGGTAAAATCTAAGGATGTTAGCGATTTTGTATATGGAATTAGTGATGGATTAGTTGAGGTTCTAGCTGCAACATCTGGTCTTTCTGGTGCTTTCAATATTCCATTTCTAGTTGGAATTTCTGGCTTAATAATTGGTGCTTCTGGCACTTTATCCATGGCTATTGGTGCTTATTTGTCTACGAAATCAGAAAAAGAAATTAATGAGCATAAGAGAAGAAAAATAGAGATACAAAAGCTTGTAGATAGAAAGGAAGTTGCGAAAAAACTTTCTATGATATTAACAGAACTAGGAATTAGAGAAAATATTGCCTCTGATATTTCTCCACAGCTTGTTGATGTTGCTGAAGACATAATTGCACCAAAAGTTGAGGAAAGCCCAAAAAAGAGTGCTGGAGTTACAGCGTTATCCTATATATCCGGTGCAGTAATTCCAATAATTCCTTATTTACTGGGTATTGGAGGATTAGTCGGTGTAATTTCCTCATATATCATTTCTGGAATAGCGATATTTATTGTGGGTTATTTAATAGGTTTGTTAAGTTCAGTAAATCCAGCTAAAAAAGGTGTTGAAATGTTAAGCCTAGGAATATTAGCTGCTATCGGAACACATATACTAGGTTTACTAGCTTCTTATTATTTGCACATTTAATTCCATCATTTTTTAACCATTTCTTTAATTTGTTCCCACATTTCGTCTATTGATTCTTGAATTTCTTTAATTTGTTCCTCAGTAAGTTTACTAAATCTTCCCTGCAATTTTAAGTATTCTATCACTGGTTTTCTGTTTTTCTTATCAAGTAGTGTCTTACTAACACTTGTTAATCTAAATTCTCCGTTCTCTATTTCAAATAATGGCCAAACACCGGTTTCTACAGCTAACTTTGCAATTTCAATTGTTAAACTTGAGTCAAAACGCCAGCCTGGTGGACATGGTGATAGTAAATGTATGTACCTAAATCCGTGAATTTGCTTTGCTTTCCTCACCTTTGCTTGATAATCAAATGGATAAGCTATTGATGCAGTAGCTACGTAAGGTATTTTATGTTCAGCCATAATGAATGGTAGTGGTTTTTTGAACTCTCTTTTACCTTCTGGAGTTGTAGTTGTCCAGGCTCCTTTAGGAGTTAAACCTGAACGTTGAATTCCAGTATTCATATAGGCTTCATTATCATAACAAACGTAAAGTATGTCTTCATTTCTTTCAGCAGCACCACTTAAAGTAGCAAAACCTATATCTCCAGTGGCACCATCACCAGCCCATACTGTAACTATTGCATCTTTATCTCCTCTCATTCTTAAAGCCCTAACAATACCAGAAGCTACAGCTGCGGATGCGGCAAATGCACTATGAACTACTGGAACTGTAGATGGCATCCCAGAAGTATCTCCTAAAATTACTGTTGAGCATGATGCTGGAACAACTAGTACAGTTTTCTCTCCTAATTCCTCAATTAGTATATCTAATTCCCTTGGAATTGGACAACCTGGACATGCAGCATTTCCTCTATAGAATTTTGGAATTCTTTTAACTTGAGTGATTAAACTCATAACAACCACCTCTCCTCTTCTAACCTACCTTCAATTAGATCTTCCATTACTTTTTGGAAGTGTAAGGGTCTAACATCTTTACCACCTAAACCGGCTACAACGCTATAAACTGGAACCTCTAATCCATAAAGAGATGATTTTACTTCATTTGCTAAAATACCTCCAGAGCCGAAAGATACAGCTCTATCAAATATTATTACACCCTTCATTGACCTCAAATACTCCTTTACTTTTTCCCTTGGGAAAGGTCTGAATACTCTAATCTTTAATAATCCTGCCTCAATACCTTGATCTCTTAATCTGTCTACTGCGACTTTCGCATCACCGCTCCATGCGCCCATAGTTACAAAAGCATACTTTGCATCTTCACATTTATAGCATTCAACAAGTCCGTACTGCTTTCTTCCAGAGATTTTCTCATATTCTCTCATTATTTCTTCGATGACTAACTTAGCTCTTTCCATAGCCTTCATAGCTTCATATCTTATTCTCATATACTCATCTGGCTGTGCTATTGGGCCTACTCCTACTGGATCTGAAAAGTCAATTAAATTAAATTGTCTAGGTGGTAAGAATGAATCAACTTCATAATCCTCAAGCACTTCAACTCTCTCCATTGTGTGAGTTAAGATAAAGCCATCAAATCCCATCATTACAGGCATTATTACCCTTTCATCTTCAGAAATCCTAAAAGCTTGAAGTGTTAAATCGTAAGCCTCTTGAACGTTTTCAGCCATAATTTGAATCCATACAGCATCTCTTTTACTCATAAAATCTTGATGATCATCCCAAATGCTCCAAGGCTCCGCTATTGCCCTTGTTGCTACTGCAGCTACCATAGGAACTCTCTGACCACCAGCCCAATATATCATTTCGCCCATGTACAATAGTCCTTGTGAGGCAGTAGCAGTAAATACTCTAGCACCCGCTACTGCTGCACCATAAATTGTTGCTAATGCTGAATGCTCACTCTCTATTCTTACAAGCTCTGCTTTTAGTTCACCTGAACTTATATATTCAGCAAGTTTTTCTAACATAGTAGTTTGAGGTGTTATCGGAAACACTGCTAGTACTTGTGGTTTAGCTTGTTTAACTGCATAAGCAACTGCATGATTACCTACTAGTGCTAAGGCTTTTCTTTTTAAAATTTGAGTCATTTTTATTTCACCTCCCTAACCATCTCAATTGCTTTTGTGGGACAAACTTGAGCACATACACCACAACCTTTACAATAATCATAATCAATTTTAGGAAATAAATTCTCTAACAAATCGATTGTATTTTCTGGGCAATATAGCACACATAGCCTACACTTAGTGCATTTATCATAATGAATCTCAGGTTTTTCAACTCTCCATAATCCAGTATTTCCAGCTGACCCAATTTTTGGTCTTGTGATTGGAATTCCTTCTGGGACTTTAATCAACTTTTTTCACCTCTTTATACCCTCTTTCAACAGCTTCTGCGTTTAATTCGCCAAGCTTTCCAGGAAATTCTTCTTTTATCGCTTCCTCTAAGGAAGTTAAAGAAGGCATTCCTAAAATTTTAGCTAAAGCGCCAATCATTGTAGTATTGACTACTGCCCATCCAGCTATTACTAAGCCTAAATCTTTAGCAATTGATGTTGCATCCACAATATACTCATTTTTCCAAATTTTCTTTGCTTCTGATGTGTTAATTAATAAGAAACCGTCTTCTTTTATGCCTTGTGTTACATCCATAATTTTAGTTAAGGAAGGATCAAAAACTGCTACTCCATCCGGGTTATATACTTCCCTATGTAAAAGAACAGGTTTGTCCGAGAGACGTAAAAATGATACAACCGGAGCTCCTCTTCTTTCTCCTCCATAAAAGGGAATTGACTGAGCATACTTATCCTCAAGAACTGTCGCTTTAACCATTAATTCTCCCGCGGTAACTACTCCTTGCCCTCCTCTACCTCTTAAGGCTATTTCGATAAGCATTTTTCCACATTTAATTTTTTTCTCTTATGACGAAAAAATTTTAACTTACTAAAACCCGACGTTAATATAATTAACCTTGTTAAATATTAGAAAGGTAATTTTAAAAATAAATACTACTGTATAAGCTCAAGTTGATAAAAAGAAATATAAAATGGCTTTACCTTACTTTGCCTTATAATGCTACTATAGGTCCGATATCCACTCTTATAACCCTACAAATTATTTCTTTGGGAGGAAACGCGCTTGATATCGCTTATGTAATATCACTAGGTAATCTGGTATTAATTCCTTCGTCGATCTTCTGGGGTTATACAGCTGATAGGATTAGTAGAAGAAAACAAATTATCACCAGTTTCTCTGGTACAGCTTTTTCTCTTTTCCTTCTATCTTATTCTAGGAATGTTCAAATGATAGCTTTAGGATACTCCTTACTTATCTTTACATCAACAGCGTCTACGACACCATTCAATCTTTTAGTTATGGAATCTGCTAGTAAAAAGGAATGGGGAGCGTTATTTTCTAGATATTCATTTCTTTCATCAATAGGGACCTTAATCGGATTGTTAATATCAACGTTTCTTGTAATATATATGAGAATATTTCAAATAATTTTCATATTAGCTGTAATTATGGCTATAACATCAATCATTTCTGTTAAAATTCTGCCAGAACCAATCTTAACTTTTGAAAGAACAGCAATACTCCATCATAAAGAGTCCTTCTTTACACGATTACTTCATTTACCATTAATGTTTTTACATTTGCCTAATCCTCATCATTTTAAATTATTTAAACTTAGTAGACTATTGAAAAAACCAATAAATTACGTTCCTTTACTTTATATTGCTATAGTTATCTTTTACATTAGTAGTGGAATCTTTAACACAGTTTATCCAGCAAGTCTTTACGTAAAAGGTTTAGATAAGTCAGAAGCTCTTGCAGTTATAACTATGGGGATGATATTTCAAATTATAGGGTTTAGAATAAGTGAGAAATTAATTAAAGATAAGAATGAGACTGAACTTGCTCATAAATCTCTGCTTCTTAGAGGAGGCTCGTACTTTATACTTGGCGTTTCTACATTATTATTTTATGGTCAATTAATTCTGATTTTGGGATTAATATTTTATCCTTTAGCAGCTGGTATAGCCTTTGCAATTTACTATTCATCATCAAATACTTTGATATTTAAGATCGTTGGAGAGAGATCACAAGGTAAAAATCTTGGTGTGTATAGTACTGTAGTTGGAATTGCACTTTTTCTAGGTAGTCTTCTATCTGGATATATAACTCATTATTTAAGTTATGGAATTGACTTCATAACAGCTGGGATTTTACTATTCATCTCTTCATTAATCTTTAGATACCTAGAAGAGGGTTAATAAATAATCTTTTATAACAGTATAGGAATTTCTTAATTCTTTAAATGAAATAAACTCGTCATAAGCGTGAGCCATACCTAGCTCTCCTGGACCGTAAACTATTACTGGAACTCCTTTATATCTAAAATATCTACCATCTGTAGCACCAGTAATAATATATTTCTTAGCTTTAATTCCTAGCTGTTTATATATAATATTTTCCAATTTTTTCACAAACTCATTATCTGGAGGAGTATAATTAGGCTCTGAGATATCTAGAGGTATTATTTCACCTTGTTTCACAAGACTCCTTACAATATTTAATGCTTCACCACTATTTATTCCAGGAGGTATTCTCATATCAACTTCAACTTCAGCGTAATCTGGAACTACATTAACCTTAACTCCGCCTTTAATTACACCGGGATTAAAGGAAATCCTCAATACATCATTCTTAGCAATTTCGGAAGGTATTCTTGCTGTCATCGCTTCTATGAGATTATCTGGGATTTTTATTTCAATCTCTTTTATTTTTTCAAGTTGAATTAAATCCTTAACGAGTTTCATTATTGCATTTTCACCTAAAGATGGAAGACTTCCATGAGCAACCTTACCTTTAGCGATTAACTTTACTTGCAATAGCCCTTTTTCACCAATGTTTATAGAATCTGAACCGGATGGTTCAGATATGAGTACTAAATCTGGCTTATATCTATCAGCTAAATATTTTGACCCTTTATCACCACCACTTTCTTCATCTGGAACAGCTGTGAAAATAAGGTTATAATTAACTTTATCGGCTATTTCAGTAAATACTTTCATGAAAACGGCTAAGCCTCCTTTCATATCAGTACTTCCTCGCCCGTAAACTTTATCATCAATGATCTTTCCAGAAAAAGGATTGTATTTCCACTTATTAACATCTCCAGTAGGGACAACATCATAATGGCCGTTTAACATTATTAGCTTGTCATTTTTATTGCCATTTTCGGAAATAACAACTGGCCAGCCCTTTTCAAACTCTATAACTTGAGATGAAAAACCCTGAGATGAAAGATAATCTTTTATAAATGAGGCACAATCATGTAGGTTTTCAGCTGGTGGATTTACTGTAGGAAATTGAATTAATTTTGAGGTTAATTCCTCTATTTCCATAAATTATTTTTAAGCATTCTGATTAAAAGGATTTAATATTATGAATGATAGAAGAAAAATCTAAAAAGAATAGAAGATAATATAAAAATATGATATTGAATACTTTTTATTTTTACATCGATATTTATAATTATCTTTTACATAAATATTCATCAGTAAATAATACTAATTATCTTAAGTCCTATTAAGCAAGGAAATAATTCGGAATTTATTTCTATATTTTAAATTGTTCATTTAGCTTATAAGCAAATTAAAGTTTGATTAAATGAAAAATAGATAAGATATTAAAACGTATTTATACTTATGAAACTCCAAGGAATAGATATATCATCAATACTTAAGCCTGAAGCTAAGTATGTAATTCTTACTAAGAAGTTTGTATCATCATTAGCTGAAGATTATCCAGATTTTATATCATACAATGAGATGGGCATTAAACTAAGAGAATTAATTGTAGTTAGCAAAAAAGGAATGTATACTGGTTATAAATATTCTATTACAGCGAATAAGGATGGTGGACTAACATCATTAATTGATGACGACAAAGTAATAATAGCCCTAAGAGCAAAAAAACTAGAAAAGTTCTTAACAGCAGAGCTTCGATTCTTAGGGTTTAAAAAAGACAATCTAGACAAGATTCTAATTCTGCATGATGTTCCAGTAATTGGAAATAATAGAGAAGAATTAATTAATGATATAAAAGAATATCTTAAGCTTTGGAACGGTATTGAAATTTCAGATTTACCTGCTATAGTTAAACCAGAGTATAAGACTCCAGTAAAAGGAAAAATATTAGACGTAGATTATGCAGATTTAGCTTTTACTGTTTGATTACTTCTTATTCTTTTTTGAAGTGTTATTATAGCTCTTGCTAATGCTTCTGGTCTAGTTGGACAGCCTGGGGCATAAATGTCTACTGGAATCCCAATTTCTGAGGGTAAGACAGTATTATAGGAGTTCCAAAATATTCCACCTTCAAGTGAGCAAGCTCCCATAGCTATTACCCATTTGGGTTCTGGCATTTGATCATAGACAATTTTCGCTGCTCTTGCCATTTTTCTAGTTAAAGTGCCTTCAATAACTAATAAATTAGTTTGCCTTGCAGAGGAAAATGGAAGAACACCAAATCTCTCAGCATCAAATCTAGCTGCAGCAAAAGCTCCAAATTCTGTTCCACAACAGCTGGTTGTTAAATGTGGTGGCCATAGTGAAAATGAAATACCCCAATCTATTAAGTTCTTTATCGGTTTTCTGTTTATCAACCATTGGATTGCTTTCTTAGATGCTTCTTGTAAGTTTCCTGTTAAAAGTAGTTCTTCAGTCATTATAATCCCATATTACAATTAGAGGCATTCTTAAAATCCTTTTGTTAATAAAAGTCGTACAATTTGTGTTTCATTGGAAAAAAATGTATATACATTTCTATTCAATTTTAAACTCTAGTACGGGTTTTTAAACCCATCATCATTTTTTCAGCGATCACCTCATCTATCACCGTTCAACTAAATCAGTATAGAGCGCCTCAGACATCATAATCCTCAATACTAATTTCTCATCACTGTTTAAATTTAAAAAGTAGCATACTATTAACATTTTTTATGACTCAAATAATTAAGATCGATCCATTGAACCCAGAAATTGATAAAATAAAAATAGCTGCTGATGTTATAAGGAATGGTGGAACAGTAGCTTTTCCTACAGAAACTGTTTACGGTTTAGGTGCTAATGCTTTTGATGGAAATGCGTGTTTAAAAATATTTCAAGCTAAAAACAGACCAGTTGATAACCCACTAATTGTCCATATTGCAGATTTTAACCAGCTGTTTGAAGTTGCTAAAGATATACCAGATAAAGTATTGGAGATAGCACAAATTGTTTGGCCAGGCCCTCTTACATTTGTTCTAAAAAAGACCGAGAGAGTTCCTAAAGAAGTTACTGCTGGTCTGGATACTGTTGCCGTTAGGATGCCAGCTCATCCAATAGCATTACAATTAATACGTGAGAGCGGGGTTCCAATAGCTGCACCTAGTGCTAATTTAGCTACTAGACCAAGTCCTACAAAGGCTGAAGATGTAATTGTAGATCTAAATGGAAGGGTAGACGTAATTATCGATGGTGGACATACGTTCTTTGGTGTTGAAAGCACAATAATTAACGTAACAGTTGAACCACCGGTACTTCTTCGACCTGGACCTTTCACAATTGAGGAACTAAAGAAGCTCTTTGGTGAAATAGTTATTCCAGAATTTGCTCAAGGAAAGAAAGAAGCTGAAATAGCCTTAGCACCTGGAATGAAATATAAACATTACGCGCCTAATACAAGATTACTATTAGTAGAAAATAGGAATATATTTAAAGATGTAGTGTCTTTGTTGAGTAAGAAATATAAGGTTGCACTTCTTATACCTAAAGAACTAAGTAAAGAGTTTGAAGGTTTACAACAAATAATCCTTGGCAGTGATGAAAATTTATACGAAGTAGCAAGGAATTTATTTGATTCTTTCAGAGAACTAGATAAACTAAACGTTGACTTAGGCATTATGATAGGTTTTCCAGAAAGAGGAATAGGATTTGCTATCATGAATAGGGCAAGAAAAGCATCAGGCTTTTCAATTATCAAAGCTATTAGTGATGTGTATAAGTATGTTAATATTTAAGTTTCCTAGTGTAACTTCAACTCAAGATTTAGCTGAAGCAATATATCAAATAATAAACGCAGATGAGTTTGTAATTGTTGCTGAAGAGCAAACTAGGGCAAGAGGTAGATATAAAAGAGAATGGTATTCTCCTAAAGGTGGTTTATGGTTTACTTATGTGATAAAGAACTATAATGCAGAAAAAATTCCCTTTCTTACTTTTAGATCTTCATTAGCTGTTAGAAAAGTGTTATCAACTTTTCTTAATGTAAAGATAAGGTGGCCAAATGATATTGTCTACGGAAAAAGAAAGATTTCTGGTATTCTTATTGAGGGAATTAGTGAAGGAGCAAATAGTACAGTTTTCATAGGTATAGGAATTGATACGAACGTAAAGAGCTTACCAGAAGAATTAAGTGCTACTTCTCTTTATCTAGAATTAAATAGGGAAGTAGATAATGATAAGATGCTAAATGAAATTATTAATGAAATAAAAAATTATGAAAAAATTAGTGATAAGGAAATCATAGATGAAATTAATGAACATCTGTCTATAAAGGATAAGAAGGTAAAACTAATAAGTAAGAGTGAAGAGAGAAATTGCCTAGCATTATTTGTTGACTATTATGGAAGACTTGTAACAGAATGTGGAATATTCGAAGTAGAAGACATTTTAAGAGTAATAGAGGAATAAAAAGAAAGAAGAATTTTTACTTTACGACTAATACGGGTATTTTAGCCTCTTGAACTAGTTTTGTGGATACGCTCCCTAGAATTATTCTCTTAAATGTTGAAAGCCCCCTACTTCCAGTAACTATTAGATCAACACCATTTTTTCCAGCATATTCTAAAATTGCTGTTGCTGGATCACCTTCAAGAACTACACCTTCAACGTCTTTAACACCTTGATTTTGAGCTTTTGCTTTAGCGTTGTTAATATCGCTTTTTGCCTTATTGTAAACTTGTTGAATTACTTCTCCTGGAATAGGTGCTACACCCATACCTAATAGTGCTGCTGTATCTACAACTTCTACGATATCTAGTTTTGCTTCATATCTTTTAGCTAAATCTATCCCAATATCTAATGCTCTAGCCGCATGATCTGAGCCATCATAAGCTACGAGGATCTTTTTGAACATATTCATCACTTTTCTTATGGAATAGATAGAATTTAAATATTTCATACGATGGTAACGTTTTTCACTCTGAGTGCTGAAGTACTCAAATTACCATAAATTGTCTTCTCTCCTACACTACCTTCAATACCTTTAATGAAATCCTTTAGATTTCCAGATAAGGTTAATTCCTTGTATGCTGTACCTTCTTTTTCGTTCCATGCTATGGGAATCACTACTGAGAATTCTCCAGTATCAAAATTACTAGTATGAACTCCTTGTACTTGACCTATAAATATTCCTTCGTTATCAGAACCGCTTTTTACATTTATATCTAATATTGTAGGCGAAATATAAGGAAGAACTGAGTAGTTCCTAGCAGCTGAATGTGTATTTTCTCTATTAGCCTTTAAACTCCAGTAAGTATTTGATAAGAATTGAGTAATTTTTCCATCTTTTATTAAGTAGTTTATCTTAGATGGTAATCCCTCTGCATCAAAAGATCTACTATAAGGGGCCTCAGGTATTAAAGGATTATCGCTTATTTCTAGTTTCTCGTTTATTATTTCTCCTTCTTTTAATGGCGATTTTCCTCTGTAATAATTCTCTAAAGAGATTGCATGAGAAAATAACGGAGAGAATAACTCTGAAAGTGCTTTAGGAGTAAAAATCCCCTCTGACATAGGTTTTTCTAATTTCACCCTTTTCTTCTTAAATATTTCTTTCATTTTCAAAATATTACCCTTAAGATTATCTATGTTAATATTTAAAGATCTACTTGTTGCATATTCATATATTTCTGGGCTAATTTCAATATCATTCTTTATGTTAAAACTTAAACTTATTGAGGAAAGACTTCTCTCTTCCTCTACATCAATTCCTTCTGAACTAACAATCTTAACCTTTAAGTTCATAACTTCATAATACTCGGATACAACGTTGACATATTCTCTTATCTCATCACCAAAGGCTAAGTAATCATTAATTTTAGTTTGTGCATTTACTATATCAAACATTTTTAAGTTTAATTTACTAATCTTTTCTGGAGATGGTAAAACATTAAATTTATCTTCTTTAGACGCATGAAGGCTATCAAGTGCTAAATCTAAAAGATTATCAAGTCTATTACCATATGCAAAGCCTAACTTACCATCTTTTATTATTCTAATACCATATCCTCTATCTAAAATATTCATGTTTTGGTACTGTCTTTCTCTTTTAATTTGAACGGCTCTAAGTTCTGCCATAAAGACTTCAATTGAATAACCTAATTCCTTTCCTTTTTGGACAATAGTGTATACATCATTCAATTATACCACCAACTTTCATATTTTCAACTAAAACGTATGGACCACCAACACCTACTGGGACACTTTGACCATCTTTTCCACAATAACCAGGAGAAACATTAAATTCTTTAGATATAGCCTTAATATCTCTTAATGTTTCGATTGTATAACCAGAAATTCCAACATTTCTTAGAGGTTCTTTAACTTCTCCGTTTTCTATCTTATATGCTTCTTGTATTCCAAACTGGAAAGTACCATCTGGACTGGTTTGACCACCACGTGGAGAAACTAACAATATCCCTTGTTTTACCTCTTTAATCATCTCGTCATAAGAATAAGAACCAGGAGATATGTAAGTATTTCTCATCCTTATTATAATAGGATTCCTAAAATCTTCTGCCCTTGCATTACCAGTGGGTTTCTGGCCAAGATATGAGGAGTAAAATCTGTCAGTAAGGAATTCGTTTACCGCCCCATTCTTTATAATATGAACATCTCTTCCCTCTATTCCGTCATCATCATAAATAGTAACTCCTATACCCATAGGATAATCCACTATTGGAGAATCTACTATATTTAAAAATTCCGGAGCTATTTGTTTTCCTCTTAATTCATAAAGAATACCATTTATAGCTAAATCAGCTTCGGCTAAATGACCTATAGCTTCATGGGCAAAAACTCCAACAACTTCTGGTGCTAATACAACAGGGTATTTATCAGCTTTTGGTGGCTTACCTTTAAGTTGTCCTTCTATCCTAATTTTTAATGTCTGTAAAATATCATTGATATCAAATACTTCTAGTGGATAGCCTTGGAATGTAGATTTTGAAACATAGGCTGATGCAACAATATCATTTTCTCTAGCTACTGCAACAATCGAAAATCCACTTATTACATATTTTTGTTTAATCTCTCTATCTTCAGTGCTATAATATTCTTTTTCAAAATGTGACTCATAATATCTTATATTCACACTTTTTATCCTATCAGACAAAGAAAATACGCTTTCTCTTATTTTTCTTAAATCATTAAATTTTTCTTTAATTAATTTATTAAAATCATATTTTATTTTTATGTCAACATTATCCTTTTTTGGAGGCATGTAAATGATATTCGTTTTTTCATCTCCATAACTTACGTTAATTGCATCTTTAACGTCATCGTAACCTATTTCACCAGTACTAGATTTATACCCCCAATTACCTCTATAAAGCACTCTCAATGAGAACCCTTGGTCAATTCCATTAGTGGTTATTAATTCCCTATCTTCAGTTACAGTCAAAGAAAGTTCTTTAATTTTCATTATTCTTAAATCAGCAAATGTAGCCCCTAATTCCTCAGCCTTTTTTAATAAATCCATATATTTTACTTTTCCAAGAGGTTTATATAAATGAGCGAAAAAATAAGTATATCAATACCTAGGGAATTATATGAAAGATTAGAAAGATATTTAAAAGAGAAACAAATAGTAGATAGAAGCAAAATTTTCCAGATCGCTATACGAAATTTCCTTGATGAAAATGAGAGTAGTGACACATTTGTTTATGGTATAATAAACTTGGTTTACGATGAGGACGCTTCTGAAGTTACTAAATTCCAACATGAACATGAAGATAAGATAATTTCTGTTATGCATATTCATGTGGGAAATGAATGCATAGAAGCATTAGCAGTGAAAGGAAAGAAAAGAGATTTAGTGGAATTGACAGCAAAACTATCTCAGCTTAAGGGTGTGAAAAAAGTAAGGTTTATTGTTTCGACACCAGAAACTTAATATATGATTGTTAAAGTATGCGAAGACGCTAAAAATCTGGGAATTTTTATTGGTTTCACTGAAGTTC
This sequence comes from Sulfurisphaera tokodaii str. 7, assembly GCF_000011205.1. Classification (NCBI taxonomy): domain Archaea; kingdom Thermoproteati; phylum Thermoproteota; class Thermoprotei; order Sulfolobales; family Sulfolobaceae; genus Sulfurisphaera; species Sulfurisphaera tokodaii. Next base: position 1,514,724 of record NC_003106.2, on the reverse strand, counting down.
ACTCCGTTACCGTAGAAAAGAATAGTCAACTGATTGAAATGGAATTACAAAAAATTGAAGAGAAGTATAAAGGAGAAAATCCTGAAAACTTAAAGGATAATCCTGTAGTTAGGGCTTATAGAGATTTTTATTGGAAAATAGGGATTGACCCAACAAAAATAAGACCTAGTGGAGAAGCATTAAGAAGAAGAGTATCAAGAAACGGGAAATTACCAAGAATAAATAACGTAGTAGATTCTGGAAATATATCAAGTACAGAAACTTTGGTACCGATAGGATTATATGACATCGATAAAATAATAGGAAATCCGAGGATAATAATAAGTAAAGGTGATGAACTATTTTATGGAATTGGAAAGAAAGAACCAGAAAAAGTTAGTCCAGGAATACCAATTATGGTTGACGAAAGCGGAAAAGTCATGCATATTTATCCTCATAGAGACTCAGTGCTTACAAGTATTACATTAGAAACTAAAAATGTTTTAATTGTTTCAGCTGGAGTACCGGGAGTTGAAAAAGATTTAGTATTTTATGCTGCTAAACTTACAGCAGAGTTATTAGTTAAATATGCTAATGGAAAGTGGGATGGAATGGTGAAGTTAGGTTGAAATTATTACTCTTTGGTTATGGAAATGTCGGAAAAGCATTTAGAAAATTACTTCATGAAAAAAGATCTCCGGAGTTAAATGACGTAATAATTGGAGGAATAGTTACTAGAAGAGGAATAATGTTACAAGATAAAGAAGACTTTACACCAGATCTTGAAGGAGACGTATTTAAAGCCTTTGAAAAAATTAAACCAGATATAATAGTTGATGTTTCATCTGCAAATTATAACAATGGAGAACCTTCACTCTCTTTATATAAGGAAGCTATAAAAGATGGTGTAAATATAATAACTACAAATAAAGCTCCTTTAGCTTTAGCCTTTAACGAGATATTTTCTTTAGCTAGATCAAAAGGTGTAAAAATTGGTTTTCAAGGAACTGTAATGAGCGGAACACCATCAATTAATCTATACAGAGTTTTACCAGGAAGTAGAGTGATAAAGATTAGGGGGATTCTAAATGGGACAACAAACTTCATATTGACCCTCATGAATAAAGGAGTAAGTTTCGAAGAGGCATTGAAAGAGGCTCAAAGAAGAGGATATGCTGAAGAAGACCCTACATTAGACATTAACGGTTTTGATGCGGCAGCAAAAATAACTATTTTAGCCAACTTTATGATAGGAAATAGTGTGACGATTAAAGATGTAAAGTTTGAAGGCATAAATCGAGATTTACCAAAAAATGAAAAAATAAAGTTAATCGCGTATGCTGATGAAAAAGAAGTTTGGGTAAAGCCCCTTCCTATTTCTCAAGATGATCCTCTATATAATGTTGACGGTGTTGAAAACGCACTTGAGATTACTACAGATATTCAAAGTATTTTAATAAGAGGACCTGGTGCCGGACCAGTAAATGCTGCCTATGGAGCTTTATCTGATTTAATTCTTCTAAAGAGAGATTGCTTATGATTTTTCTCTATTTGTAATTATTTAAGAGAATATTTAAATATGAAAATTACGAGAATATACGTGAGACTTATGGCAATAAGTCTATCTAGGAAGTTAATTGACTATATTAAGCTTTCAAAACCTCGAGTTATTAGCCTCTTAGATCTCGCTGCTATTGCAGGATTTGTACTTGGTTTACCTAAAGCTATTAATATTACTTCTATCATAGTGAGTTTTCTTGCCGTAATTATAGGAGGTAGCCTTGCATCTGGTGGAGGAATGATAATTAATGGAGGTCTTGAGATAGAAAAAGATAAGAAAATGAAGAGAACTTCTTGGAGACCAACAGTAAAAGGAGAAGTAGGAAGAAAAGAGGCTTATGCAATAGGTTCAATATTTATAGTTGTTGGTACACTTATTGGTTTTCTTGCAAATCCTCTCACAGCCCTATTTATCGCTTTAGGAGCTTTTATATATGTAGTTATTTACTCAATTTGGCTAAAACCAAGAACTTGGTGGAATATTGTGATTGGTGGTTTTGCTGGAAGTGCGGCAGCATGGGCTGGTTTTGCAGCAAGTAGTGGTTCTTTCACATTATTGTCGTTTTTATTAGGCTTTTTAATCTTTATGTGGACCCCAGGACACTTTTGGTCTTTAGCGTTAAGGTTCAGAGATGATTATAAAAATGCTGAAATTCCTATGTTACCAGTATTGACAGATGAGAGAACTTCTGCTAAAGCTATTGCTATATCAAATGCATTAATGGTACCATTTGCTTTACTAATAGGGTTATATGCTGGTTTAATATATTTGATTGTAAGTACAATAGTGTCCGCATTTCTACTATATGTATCAGTTAAACTTTATCTTAATCCTACAGCAGATGAAGCTTGGGAATCATTTAAATTATCCTCGCCTTATCTTGCAATAATCTTACTAACGTTAATTATAGTAAAACTTATTTAATACTTAAAGTTTTATTATTTTGTAATATTTTTAAAAACAAGATTAATATGGCATTGTGACTTTTAAATCGGCTTTATCATTGTTCGATATTATTATTTCAACCACTGTATCTCCACATCTTTTCCTTAATATTATTGAGTTCTCTCTTGGAATTACTTTTAAATTTCCGCAATTATCTAAATTTCTTAATTTAAATAAGTAGGGAGGTTTTATTTTCTTCAATGCTTTTTCAAAAACATACTCAAATAAAGCGGAAGGGTTATCAAATGATAGTCTCTTCATAGGCACTTCGAATTTAATTTCTAGATAGTATTCATTAACTTCTATTTTTATATTCTCATATTTTTTATAATTTAAATAAGAAATAAGAAGTGGAGCAGCTATTACAATAGCTAAAATTTCGAAAAGAAATTGTTTAAAATAATAAAACGTAACAAGAATGGAAGATAAAGAAGAGAGACCCCATATTAGGGGTAAATATCTTAAAGTCTCTGAGAAATCTCGTAAATAATCTGATAATAAATATGAAGAAATAGAACTACCTCCTATCGGAATAATCGCAATAGAGGAATATAATAGTGGTCTAATATCTTTTTTCATAATTATCTTTACTGATCAAGATCTTAAAAGCCTTTTTCAAAGACTTTTAGCTTAAGCATGTTTATTTTTAAGCTTAATCTCTATGAAGATCTTATGGAAACAATTGTTATAAAAAAAGAGACCCCAATAGGGTGGATTTATTTAAATAGACCAGATAGATTAAATGCTATAAATCAACAAATGATAAAAGAATTGAGACAAGGAATAGACGAAATGGTATATGACTCTGACATTAAAGTAATTATAATTACTGGAAACGGAAAAGCTTTTTCAGCTGGTGCTGATATTTCTCGATTTAAAGAGCTAAATGGCTATACTGCTTGGCAATTTGCTAAGAGTGGGAGAGAACTTATGGATTATATAGAAAATATTAGTAAACCTACAATAGCAATGGTAAATGGTTATGCTTTAGGGGGAGGACTAGAATTAGCAATGGCTTGTGATATACGAATTGCTGCTGAAGAAGCGCAATTAGGCTTACCAGAAATTAACTTAGGAATTTATCCGGGTTTTGGAGGAACACAAAGATTAGTTAGGCTAATAGGAAAAGGAAAAGCATTAGAACTAATGTTAACTGGAGATAGAATTTCAGCTAAGGAGGCTGAAAAAATTGGTTTAGTTAACAAAGTAGTCCCATTAAGTAACCTAGAACAAGAAACTAGGAATTTTGCACTTAAGTTAGCTGAAAAACCACCAATCTCTATTGCATTAATAAAACTCCTTGTTAATCAAGGAATAGATTTACCAATTTTAGCTGGTTTAAATATGGAAAGCTTAGGATGGGGTGTTGTTTTTAGTACTGAAGATGAGAAAGAAGGTGTAAGTGCTTTCCTAGAGAAAAGAAAGGCTCAGTTTAAGGGTAAATAGTATCTCTTCTTTTTTAATTAAATATATACTGATTCAAACCTATCTTCAAATGCATGCTTTGAAAGTTTACCAACTATTGGTAACTTATAACCACAGTATTTACACCTCATATCTTCTGTTAGATTCCACTCAAGGATTCTAAATCCCTCTCTTCTTATAACCATTCTACCACAATTAGGGCAATATGTATTCTCATAAGGATGTCCGGGAACATTACCTATGTAAACGTAGTTAAAGCCCATCTCCTTAGCTACTTTATAATGTTCTTCAAGAGTTTTTACTGGAGTCCAAGGAAGATAATCCAACTTATAATCTGGATGAAATCTCAGAAAATGAATAGGAACATCTGGTCCTAGAATATCATATAATTGCTTAAGCAGTTTTTTAGCAGCTTCTAAGCTATCACCAATTTGAGGAATTATTAAATCTGTAATTTCTACATGAATGCCTTCGTCCTTAAGCCCTTTTATAGTCTCAATAATTGGTTCTGGACCAGAAGCCCCAGTGTATCTTCTCATAAATTTTGGCTCACCATTTCCTTTAAAATCAACAGTTGCAGCATCTAGAAAGTCTTTAACATAATCTACCAATTCTGGAGTCCAGTATCCATTGGTAACCATAGTATTAAATAGGCCTTTCTTCCTGGCTATAACTCCAGTATCATGAGCAAATTCTGCAAATATTGCTGGTTCGTTATAAGTATAAGTCATACCTTCGGCATCATAAGCTATCGCCATTTCTACCAATTCTTCTGGAGTAACTTCAGTACCTTCAGCTCTTCTTCTTTGACTTATATCAAAGTTTTGACAGTACATGCACATCCAATTACAGCCAAATGTGGAAAAGGAGAATACTTTAGAACCAGGATAGAAATGTACCAAAGGTTTTTTCTCTATTGGATCTACATGTGCCGCAGCAACTTTGCCGTAAACATCCAAATAAAGTTTACCATTATAAACGGATCTAACACCACAAAATCCAACTTGGCCTTCGCCAATTAGGCACCTTCGTGCACAGGCTAAACATCTAATTTTATTTCCTTCTACTTTATATAATACAGCTTCTTTTCCCATATGAAATACTCTGAATGCAAAAATAAAAACTATGAACAAAATGAAACATATATTTCATCTTCATCACATACGTTAAGTTTATCGCTTTTGTACTTATTAACAATCTTTTCTTTTAACTCCTTCCATGAATATTCATCTAAATCTTTAACATAAATCAAGTAAACTGGATTAGTATCGTCATTATTGTAAACATCAACAATTACTGTAGGGTATGAGGTTTTTTCATCAATTTCAACTTCTCTATAGTAAACATCAACAACGTTAACATATTTTAGATTCATGAATATTTCGTCGAGCACTTTCCAAATCTCATCTAAACTTATTGGCTGTTGTATTTCATAATCAACTTCTTTTCCTTCTTCATAAAATTTCCTAAACATAATTCAGTTAGGATAGTTTGAGTTTTGGACTAAAATTTTTATTTGTTTAAATTTACGGAAAGGCAACTCGCTAATTTGCAATTATTTTTTATCTCTTCCTACAATGTTTATGTAATGAAAAGGGTAATCTACTTCTATCCAAAAGATTGTTGTGACTACACAATTAAAGATAAATTACGACAAATGGGTATTAATGTTATTGATGTAAGAATTTGCAAATATGTTGAGATAGATTTTTATGAAGACGAAAAGATAATTTCTGTACTAGGTAAACCGTTATTCACAAATGAGAAATTACCATTTGAGAAATTATTTTTTAATGGTAGATTTTGGGAATCACATGAAATACTAGAGGAAAAATGGAGAGTTGAGAAAGATGAGAAAAAGAAAAAATATTTACAAGCTCTTATTCTTATTTCAGCTTCAATGATAAAATATTGTAAGGGTCAAAAAGAGATTTCTGATTCACTTTTAGATAGGGCTTTATCTCTTATATCCGAACTTCCTGAGGAGCTCCTTCCTTTCTTTTATATCAGCTTCTGTCTCGATACCTAGAGGCGTATAACCATCAACTACTCCTATTACTCCCCTACCTTGATCAGTCTCTGCAACGAGAACTTGTAATGGATTAGCTGTAGCAGCAAATATTCTCACAACTTCTTCTACATTCTTTATTCTATTTAAGACATTTATCGGGAATCCATTCTTGATATAAATTACAAAAGTATGTCCAGCACCAATTTTTAATGCTGTTTGTTGGGCTAACTTGATTAGTTCTTCATCATTTCCATCCCATCTTATTAATCTTTTACCGCTAGCTTCACAGAACGCTATACCAAATTTTAGATGAGGACTTGAGGAAGCTAATGTTTCATACAAATCTTCTACTGTTTTTATAAAATGGGATTGCCCAATAATAACATTAGTTCCTTCTGGTATTTCAACTCTTATTACATCAATTTTTACACTCATACTATATACTTAGAAAAACAAGGTAAAAACTTTTCAGACGAGGACCACTTCATCATTTTTCAGATGTACTCCCATTTACATCATGTGGATTTTAGGTATGCATAATTTAATGTTACTTCGTAATTGGAGTCCAAGTTTATATTATACTTTATATTAAACACTGTAAAAAACAATGTGTAATTACCTGGTGGTAAATAGAAAGTCACTACGCCATTGCTGTCTGTTAGTGATTGATTATAATACTTACCATTATAATAAATCCAAACATCAGCTGAGCCTAGAGGATGTATACCTCCAAATGGTCCGTAATTTACTAAAATTTTGACAACAAGTTTGTATTCCCCATTTGCCGGACTTCCTCCTAAATTTTTCACATCTATCGTAGTTTTATATGAACTAAATGCATAAACACCAAGAGCTGTTATTATTATAACTACCATTGCCAAAGCAAGGTATATGTTTTTATTCATCGACATTTTTTAAATAAACCTAATATATAAGTTCAATCTAAAGTATTACTGTGTCACAGAAACTTTTAGACGCATTTAAGATTGTTGTAAAAAATGATAAATCCAGTATTCGTAGATACCTTGTTTTAGGTGCATTTGATGGTTTACTTGTATCTCTAAGTATAATTGTTTCATCAGCATTAGCTAAAACACCTATTCCTAAGCTAATTCCGTTAACCTTATCTGGTATTGTAGGAGTTTCTCTTTCCTCAATGTGGAATACAATAGTAGTAGAGCTTAAGGAAAAAGAGGAAGAATTAAAAGAACTTGAAAAACAAATGATGAGATCTCTAAAAGGAACAGTTTATGATTATAGTTACAAAATAAGTGTTATTCTATCAACTATCGCTCATACACTCTCTCCATTCATAGGATTAATCCCACTACTAATCTATATTTTATTGAAAAATGTCACTTTGACTATCATATTATCGGCTGGATCACTTTCAATTTTAGGAGTTTTTTATGAAGGAGAAATAAAAGAAAAAGTATTTACAATAATTCTTATGGTAGTAGCTGGTATAATAGCATCTTTATTCTCAATCCTTATAACCACCACCCTGTAGTACTCCAACAACCATACCTTTCATAAAGTTTGATACAAGACTGCTTATCCCCTTTTTCACATTTCTCGCACATTTCACCGTAACTTTTTACTGTTTCTTCATCGCAAATTATTCTACCACATATTTCCACACATTTTTTTCCTTCAAATATCACATAACATTTCATTCTAACCACAACCCTTTTAAATTACTTATATAATTTATACATATGTCTAAAACCCTTCAACGAATCGATAAACAGTCTGAAATAATAAAGGATAAAGCTAAAGAAATAATAAAGGAAATTGAAAATGAAACTGAGGATCTTAAAATAGTTGCCTTTATGGAACATACTACACCACCACCACAAGTAAGCCCTAAAGTAATAAAGTTTAATAAAATTTTGGAATTATTGAGGTTATTAGCTATAGATAATCCTATCGAAAAAGGAGTGGCAAAAGTTATGTTATACTCACCTAGTACTGGAAGATCTAGAGGATTAACACCTACTATGATGCCAGGCTTTCAATATCTGTCCCCAAATGCTAAAACTAAACCTCATTCACATAACATGGCCTCAATATACCTAGTAGTTAAAGGAAAAGGCTATTCAGTAGTTGGGGGTAAGAAGTTAGATTGGGAAGAAGGAGACGTATTTGTAGTTCCAGCAAATATGGTTCACTATCACGTTAATGTTTCAGAAACAGAAGAGGCAATACTATTTGACGTTACAGATTCTGGATTATTAGAAAATTTAGGAATCTTAGAATTTAAAGAAGAAGAAGAGGAATAAAATATTAAATCTTTCCTCTTAATAATTTTATTAAAGATATTAATTTTTCGTCTCTCCATCTAGATAGTTCTTGAAATGTTTTGCTCTTTACAAATTCGTATTCTTTCATTTGTTGCACGGATTTTACAACACCGGTATATGGGAATTTATCGTACTTAGCTAATGTATGCATCCATTCATTAGCTCCGTATCCAAACCCTCTACTGAAGAAATACTCTAATCCTCCTTCTCCTCCTCCTAAATGATAGGTTAGGAATGGACCCATGAATGCCCATCTTAAGCCAATAGCAGCAGTCATAACTTTATCTATATCCTCAACTGTTGCAATACCTTCATCAACTAAATATACTGCTTCTCTAAATAATGCAAAAGCTAACCTATTTCCAATAAATCCCGATATTTCTTTCTTTAAAACTACTACAACTCTTTCAAGTTTGTTTTCCATAAAATCTTTAGTAGCATAAATTGTATCTTGAGATGTCTTTTCACCAGGAACAATTTCCACTAAGGGTAAAAGATGTGGTGGATTCCATGGATGTGCAATAATTCCTCTTTCTGGATATTTAGTCATTGCTTTTTGTATTTCTGTCATTAATAACCCAGAAGTACTACTTGCTAATATTACATCTTTGTCAAGCTTTTCATCAAGTTGTTTAAATAACGCTTTTTTAGCTCCATACTCTTCAACTATAGCCTCCAATACAAAATCTGTATTACTGATAGCCTCATCAAGCTTAGTAGTAGGATGGATTCTCTGCATATAGTAATCTGGCTCCTTATCGATAAGCTTATACTCATATAAAACATTGAGATATCCTTTAATTTTCGCTAGCCCTTTATCTAATGTCTCTTTCTTTTCTGTATAAAACCAATTTTCATATCCTTTTAGAGCTAATAGAGTACTCCAACCAGCACCAATTACTCCAGCACCAATTACGGATACTGTCTTTATTTGTCTCATAAGATTTAAAAAGTATAAGTAGTATAAGTAGTTTTCTTTCAGCTAATGAGAATCTCTATATCAATGAATAGTTTTAATTATTTAACTCGAATTCTATCCTATGCTTACTGAGGAAATCAAAGAGTACATAGATAAGATAACTCCTAAATTACAAGAAAGATTCGATAAAAGAGAAAAAGTCTTACTTATTGCAAGAGAAGTAATTAGATATTCTGGAGAAACAATATCTTTATCTCATAGATTAAAAAAGAAAGAAGCAGAAGAAAAATATAAGGTTGCATTACAAAAATTGGAAGAATTAAAGAAAATAATAGATGAATACCCAGAGTTATTGTACGGTGATGTTGGTACAGCTTACCAAGAAATTTCTGAAGCTAGTATAGTCTATTCAATGTACTTCGGAGAGAAACTAAAGACTGCAGAAGATTTAGGAATTCCAGAGATTTATTATATTCTTGGTATTGCAGATGCTATTGGGGAAATGAGAAGAAGAGTGTTAGAGTTACTTAGAAAAGACGATAAGATTGAAGCCGAGAATACTTATAAGATGATGGAAGAGTTATATGAAATATTGTGGACTTTAGAGTACCCAAAGGCTGTAGTTCCAGGGTTAAGACAAAAAATTGACAATCTCAGAAGACTTTTAGAAGAAACAAATCATGATTTATTCTTAGCTCATTTAGAGTAGTTTTCTTTTATATATTCAACTAGCTTTTGTGCAACATTTATATTAGTTGCTACCATGAAACCCTTGAACTCTGGTACATCATTTAATTCGTTAACTACATAACCTTTATTTGGATGCTCTAGTATATCTATCGAAACAAATTCTCCGTGAACAATGCTTACAGCTTTTACTACAGTTTCCTTTAATTTCTCATCAACTTCAATGTTTGAAGGAGTTCCACCTAAAGCTACATTAGCCCTCCATTCATTTGGTGGAATATTTCTAGCATAACAACCTAATAGCTCTTCTCCTATTGCTATACATCTTATATCTCTACCTTTATACTGAATGTATTCTTGAACTATATGAGCTTTTAAAGCAGAATTACCCATTAGCTCTCTGTGTTCAATTATTGTTTTACCTTCAAATACATCCCTAATTAATGAGACTAACCTACCCCAGCTTCCTATTGGTGGTTTATCTATTAATGGAAATCCCCTTTGCTCATAAGCTTTTAATGCTGCTTCTGCAGAAAGAGCAATTATTGAATCTGGAATTGGAATTCCCTCCCTATACAATTTAGAGTACGTTAAAATCTTATCTCCACACACATTTATTACATCACTTGAGTTTATGGTATGAACTCCAGCAGCTTCAAGCACAGCTGAAGAATATAATGCTCTATACATGCTAACTGGTCTTATTATCGCTACATCGTATCTACCAAGTGCTTTATTAAATGGTAGAGGTTCTTGTGCAACATTTATTATATCATATTGAACCTTATTTTCCTCTAGTGCTTTCGCTATTAATTTCTCTTCTTGTCTTACAATATCAACTATCAAGACCACTCTCATATTCCTGCACCATATTCACTTATTTCGTAATATGTAACATTTGGATGAGAAAAAGCTCTTGTAACTTCAGCTCCTAATCTCCCATTTAATATTATGGGTATATTATAATCCACGGCAATACGCCTCACCTCATAATCTATATGCTTAAGATATCCATCAGTTACAACAATTTCAACTTTTCTGTTCTTAATAAGTTCTATTATATCATTAATGCTTTTCTCTTCAATTCCTATGCTAGCTTCCGATAAAGTATAAACAGTAATTCCATAATCAATTAAATTCTTAGCTGCAATTTTTAAGTATTCAACATTTGTAGTACCATATACAAGAGCAATTCCTTCTTTATTAGGTATTTTATTTGGACTGGACGATAACCAGCTTTTTAATAATGCGTCGTAAAAATCAGTACCTAAAGAGGCTGCTTCACCAGTACTCTTCATTTCTGGTCCTAAAAATGGATAAGCACCTTTTAATTGAGCCCATGAAAATTGTGGAGATTTTACTCCCCATGATTTTGGTTTTAACTCAATGAACTCATCAACTCCGAAGCCATTTAATATTCCATCAAGTGCTAATGAAATTATGTTTTTACTAACCACTTTGCTACTAAATGGCATAGATCTACTAGCTCTCAAATTAAGCTCTATAATATATGGTTCATTATTCTTTATTACAAACTGCACATTAAAGGGACCTTTAATTTCTAATTCTCTTACTATCATATGTACATTCTCTTTCATTTTATTAACTACATTACTTGATAGTTTTCTATAAGGAATAGACATCGTAGCATCTCCACTATGCACACCAGCCTCTTCTACATGTTCAATTACTACCCCATATACTCCTTTACCATCTCCGGCAGCATCAATTTCAGCCTCAATAGCATCGTTTAAGTATTTTGATATAACAACTGGATGTTCTGGTGAAACTTCTGTAGCCCTTTTCAAATATTCCATTAACTCAAGATCGTTATTTACTATTTTCATAGCTGCACCACTTAGTACATAACTTGGTCTTATTAGGACTGGATAGCCTACTTTGCTAATAAATTCCTTTACTTCTTCCAATGATCTTGCAGAAATCCATTCGGGTTGTTTAATTCCTAGTTTATCAAGTAATTTAGAGAACTTCTCTCTATCTTCTGCTGTATCTATACTTCTACCAGAAGTCCCTAACAATCTTATTCCTTCTTCTTCTAATTTTTTAGATATATTATTCCCTATCTGACCTCCAGTAAATGTAGCTACATAAGTGAATTTCTCTTTCCTAATTAAATCTAATACTCTTTCGACTGAAATTTCATCAAAATATAATTTTCTCGCTATGTCCCAATCTGTTGAGACAGTTTCTGGATTATAATTAAGTATGGCTATATCATTAAAGTACTTTAATGAACTATCTAATAGTGACACTACACTCCAGTCAAACTCTACTGAAACACCTATTCTAAATCCACCAGCCCCTATAATTAATAACTTATTTCCAGCTTCTGAAAATTCAATATCATCTTCTGTGCCATTATATGTTAAATAGAGATAATTAGTAACAGCTGGCCATTCTCCAGCTAAAGTATCTATTTGCTTTACTTTAGGTTCAATATTCCATTTTTCTCTTAGTTTTCTAATATCACTTTCCTTCACTCCTAATGCTTTTGCCAACTGAAGATCACTAAACCCTAATTTCTTAGCCTGAAGTAAAGTATCCTTATCAATGTTTCTTTGCTTTCTTAGTATCTCATAAAACTCTACTAATGCTTTTATCTTATTTAGGAAGAATTTGTTAATTCCAGTGACTTCATAAACCTCATCAATAGTTGCACCTTCTTTAAATGCTTTAGCAGCATAAAGGAACCAATAAGGCCTTCTCATTTTAAGATTTTTAAGAGCATCTTCTTTTGTCATTTTGGAGAAATATATTTTCCCTCCTACAACTCCTGGCTCACCAATATCTAACATTCTCACAGCTTTTTGCAATGACTCCTCAAATGATCTGCCTATACTCATTACTTCTCCAACGCTTTTCATTTCTGAAGCTAAGCTAATCTCCACGTTTTCAAATTTATCTAAATCCCATCTAGGAATCTTTATTACAACGTAATCTAAACTGGGCTCAAAGCAAGCACAAGTGCTTCCAGATACCTTATTCAAAACTTCATATAAACTGTAACCTAACGCTAACTTTGCTGATACGTAGGCTAATGGGTAACCAGTAGCTTTACTTGCTAACGCACTAGATCTTGACATTCTAGGATTTGTCTCGATTACGTAATAATTATAACCTTTTGGATCTAATGCAAATTGTACATTACATTCTCCCACTAGATCAATAGATTTTGCAACATCCATAGACATAAATCTCATATCTTGAAATTCTTTATTATCTAATGTTTGACAAGGTGAAATAACAGTAGATTCACCAGTGTGAACACCCATAGGATCAAGATTTTCAATACATGCTATTACTGCTGAATTTCCGTATTTATCTCTCATTACCTCATATTCTAATTCTATCCAATGATGTAAATATTTCTCTATTAGAACTTCATGAATATAACTTTGACTCAAAGCCCTTCCAATATCTCTCTTTAACTCTTCTTCATTCCAAGCTACAATAGAACCTCTACCACCAAGATTAAAACTGACTCTAACCATTACTGGATAACCAATTTGCCTTGCCTTTTCTAATGCCTCTTCCTCGCTTCTAGCTGAAAGACTAGGAGGTACCGGTAAACCTACATTAATCATTGTCTCTCTGAATTTCTCTCTACTTAATGCTCTCTCAATTCCTTCTATAGGAGTACCTAAAACTTTAACACCGTACTTCTGAAGTATTCCCTTATTGTATAAATCTACACCTACGTTCAGTGCTGTCTGACCGCCGAATCCTACCATAATTCCGTCTGGTCTTTCTCTCTCAATTACTTTTTCAACAGCCCACCAAGTTACTGGTATCATATAAAGTTTATCAGCAAATTTTCTACTAGTCTGCACAGTTGCTACGTTAGAGTTTACTAATATTGTTTCTATTCCCTCTTCTTTTAATGCCTTTAATGCTTGACTTCCAGAGTAATCAAACTCTGCTGCTTCCGCTATTTTAATTGGTCCAGACCCAATAACTAATACTTTTCTTACACTCTCACGCATTACGACTCACCATCTTTTTAAATTTATCAAATACCCAGGTCACATCCCAAGGACCAGGTCTAGCTTCAGGATGAAACTGAGTAGTAATAATTGGTAACTTTTCATGAATCCAACCTTCAATTGTTCCGTCATCTGGGTTAATAAACCACAACTTACTATTTGGTGGTAGATCTTCTTTTGAAAGAATACCATAACCATGATTATGCGTTGTAATATAACATTTATTTGATGAGATATCAATAACTGGTTTGTTTATTGCTCTATGTCCAAATTTCATTTTATTTACCTTCCCCCCCATTGCTAAAGTTGCTACTTGATGACCTAAGCAAATTCCTAAAATTGGGATTTTATATTCTGTTAATTCTTTAAAATTCTCTATAACTTCTTGCAATAAGTTTGGATTACCAGGCCCATTGCCAAAAACTACACCTTTAGGATAATAATCCATTATTTTACTTACATTAAACTTACAAGGTACTCTTACAATTGTGAATCCTCTTTGATGAAGTTGATATAGTATACCATGCTTTACTCCACAATCTACCACTACTATTGTTTCACCGGTATTACCTAAATGAACTATGGGAGCTTTTGGTGATGTAAACTGCGTAAAATCAATCTCATCATACTTCTTTTCTAGGAACTTTTTTGGATCTTCTATCTCATAACCAGATGCTATTACACCCATCATGACTCCTCTACTTCTTACTTTTTTAACGATACTTCTAGTATCAACGTCTGAAAGCCCTGGAACCCCCTCACTTAGTAACCATTCATGAAGGCTTTTAGACGAATTCCATTTAAAGGGATCTGTTTCCTCAGATACTACAAGACCCTCAACTTGTATTTGCTCTGACTCGAAGTTAGTTAATATTCCCTCTACTCTTTGCTTTTCTGGGACTCCGTAATTTCCTACCAGTGGATGTGTTATTACAAGGATTTGCCCTCTATATGAAGGATCGGTTAAGCTTTCTGGATAGCCATTCATTGATGTAGTGAAAACTACTTCTCCAGCTCTAATTCCTTTAGCTCCAAAACCGCAACCTTCAATTAATGTACCATCTTCTAGGTATAAATACCCTTTATATCCTCTCTTACAATATAAGGTCATCTTCGATCACCTTTAATTCATTCATTTTTCCGATTATTTTTTCTTCATATTTTTTCAATTTACTCTCTTCTTCTGCTATTCTATTTTCTTTAATTTTTATCTCTTCATTTATTAACTCGGGATTAGGAGAGCCTATAACAGCCTTCTTATATATAGAAGTTTTTGGAGAAATTTCGGATATAAAAGTGCCCGCTCTAATTTTGTTAGCTACCTCCATATAAGCTTTTCTGTACGGTATTCCGGTAATAGCTAAGTCTTCTGCAACATCAGTAGCTGTAGTCTTGTCATCTAATTGAAAGTTTAGAACTTCGATACCTTCTAGTATTGAATTTATTACTTCTATTGAAGAATTAACAATTTTAACGCAATCCCAATAATGCTTATTCATTTCTTGTAAATCCAAATTATAACCAGAGGGTAAACCTTTGTAAATGTTAAAAAGAGAAGATAGATCGCCAAAGCATTCTCCAGCCTTACTTCTTAGAATCTCTAACGTGACTGCATTTCTTTTTTGTGGCATTAGACTACTGGTACTTACGTGAGAGTCAGGTAATTTTACTATATTAATAAACATGGAGGAAAGAAGAATCAAATCTTCTGCTATTCTGCTAAAAAATAACATTAGTAATGACAAATTTGATACTGCATTAATCAGATCTAATCTTGATGAAGTAGCAGATATTGTGTTATATATAATGTCATCGAATCCTAGCAATTCAGCTTCTCTTTTTCTATCTAATTTAACGTTAGTCCCTACAATAGCCCCGCTTCCTAATGGAGATCTATTTACTAAAAGTAAAGAGGAATAAATATAATTCCAGATTGTATCCAATTCGTCTTCAATATATAAGAAATAATGAGCTAACGTTGATGGTTGAGCTGGTTGAAAGTGAGTATAAGTAGGAAATAAAATTTCTGTAGATGTCTTACTCTTTTCAATGAGGGTTTTTCTTAAAGATATAATATCGTATAAAATTTCAATAAGATATTTTCTCATCTTAAGTCTTAGTGCTGTAGCAACGTGATCATTTCTACTCCTTCCAAATCCTACCCATCCGCCTTCTTCACCAACTGTCTTTATTATATGATCTTCTAAAGCCTCATGAATATCTTCATATCCTTCTTTCAATTCATGAAAAGAGTTTATTGCTAACAAAATTCTCTTAGCAGTATCTTTTGTTATATAACCAGATAGATAAAGTTCTATAACATGAGCTTTCATCACAACTTTTACTTCTTCTACTATTTCCTTATCACTATCTATGGAAGAAGTATAAGTAGACACAAAATCTTTTTCTGTGCCCCATCTTCTGTACAATACCACTATTCTCTCACCTGTCTGGTTAGTAATGAATGCATACCATATATTTCAATAAACCCTCTTGCCATCTCATCAGTTGGGTACCATCCTTTATTATAACTGGCAACTTTTTCAGAAAATGGAGAGTACTTTGAAGCCCTACCTAATGTTCTCATTCCATTACCTTCTATTTCTATTTTTACCTCACCAGTAACCCATTTATTTAAATTATCACCGGCCAATTGTATAGTCTCTCTTAAAGGTTCAAACCAAAGCCCTTGATAAACTAAATCAGCCCATTGTGAGTCTATATATTTCTTAAATCTAAACTCTAACGGAGAATAAACAGTCTTTTCTAAGTCTTTATGTGAATTTATCAAAACTAACGCTGCAGGAACTTCATAAACTTCTCTAGATTTAAAACCTACAACTCTATTTTCTAAATGTTCTACTCTTCCAAAACCATAAGAACCTACTACCTCATTTAACACTTGAATAATTTTAACTAAATCCATTTTTTCATTATTTATAGCAACTGGAATACCTTTTTCAAATTCAATGGAGAGAGTAATTTTACCATTATTTTTCTTTTTGGTCCATTCAAAAGCATCTTCTGGGACTTCTTTTGACGGATCAGAAATATCATCACCTTCAATACTTCTACCCCATAAGTTCTCGTCAATACTATATTTACTGCTTTCAGTTTTGATAGGAATCCCTCTGGCTTTTGCAAACTCTATCTCTTTCTCTCTTGTCATATTCCATATTCTAGCTGGAGCTATGATTTTAGCCTCTGGATATAATGCTTTAACTGCTAAGTCGAATCTTACTTGATCATTTCCTTTAGATGTTGAACCGTGAGCAATATAGTCTACTTTTTCTTTTTTTGCTATTTCAACAACTTTTTGTGCTATTAATGGTCTTGCTAAGGCTGTTGATAATGGATAAACATCCTCATATAATGCGTTCATTTTGATTGCGTAAGAAATGAAATTATCAGCAAATTCCTTTTTTGCATCTATAGTATAATGTTTTGTTGCTCCTGCTATATATGCTCTTTTTTCTATGTCTTCAAAGTTATCTTTTTGCCCTACATCTACTGTGACTGTGATAACGTCAGCATTAAAGGTTTCCTTTAGCCATCTTATCGCTACTGTAGTATCTAACCCACCAGAGTATGCAAGAACTATTTTCATATCGGCTTTGTTGATATAAGAAATTACTTAAAAAGTATGAGGTTAAGTAAAAAAAGGCATTTCTCAAGAAATAGAATGGTAAAGGAGTCCTTTAGCTCTTCCCCAATCTTTTCTTCATGTAAAATTCTAGAGCTTTTTTAAGAAAATCAGTTCTACTTTGATAACTCATTTTTTTACTGTATTCATCAATTGTTGCAATAATTTCCTCTCTTAGTCTTACGCTAACTACCTTCTTCATATTCTCATAATAGTAATACCGAGATCATATATAAGAGTAAAAGCTAAGAAGAAAAAATAAACAAGTTTTAAAATACGGAGTAAACATATAAAAATCATTAACTTGCTGAAGTAAGTATTACGGTTTGTTTTTCTTTCTTATATTCTTCAAGTCTTTCAAGCATTGTCTTCATTGTTGTTGTAAGAATATCTTTATGATATTTTCTCACATGTTCTTCTGTGTCTTCCTTTGGAATTGTAACTTTACATATTTCACATACATATAGGTCTTTTTCATTTTTCTTAATTATTGGCTTAATATCGCTTGCAATTTGCTTAATTATAGGAATAATTTTTCTAGCTCTAGCTTCACTACCACTCTTTTCAATAATCCTTTGAGCATAACCCCTAAGCTGATGCTTTGATATTTGATACTTATATGCAACTGATGCCGGTCCTTCTCCTTTGACTAGATATTCTTCTAGTGCATCTAATATATAGTCGCTACCACCTAGTATCTTTAATGCTATATAATTTACCAAAGATTTTGTATCCATTTGTTTCATATTTAATCACTAGAAGGCTATATTATCACCAGAGTTTAAAAGGACTTCATTAAATGCTATATGTAGAGAATTTCGTTCTTATAGGTCGTAATTTTTATCCCTTCCCCTTTTTCTACATAACCTAATTCATAAACTGTTTCTTTTTTACTCAAAAATTCAATTATATCATCTTTAAGATCCTTTGAAACAAATATAATCATACCTATACCCATATTGAAAATTTTATACATTTCAAAATGAGGTACTCCAGCATTTTCAATTGCTTTAAACACCTCCGGAGGATCTGGCATTTTTAGATTAATCCTATAGTTCGTTATTCTCTTTAATTTAGAAAAGGCTCCACCAGTAATATGGGCCAAAGCTTTTATTTTATCTAAAATTGGTATTATAGAAGAAGAATATATTCTAGTAGGTCTCATTAATTCTTCTCCCCAGTCATTAAGAGACAATTTACCTTCATCTATGAGTTTTCTAATCAGAGAATAACCGTTAGAATGAACACCATTACTTTTTAAACCTAAAATCACATCGCCAGGTGCAACATCTTCGCCGGTCTTCAACCTATCTGAAATACCTATTACTGAGCAAGATAAATCATATCCAGTTATTACTCCGGGCATTATTGCAGTCTCGCCGCCAATAATTTCTATGTTTGCTTCATCAGCACCTTGCTTCAAACCTTTCATTACTTTCTCAACAACATCATCCATTGGCTTTTCTAAAGCTAGATAATCAACACCAGCTAAAGGCCTTGCACCAATACATACTAAATCATTAACATTCATAGCAATACAATCAATTCCAGTAGGTTCAATTATTCCAGTCTTTAAGGCTAAAATTGTCTTTGTACCTACACCATCAACATGCATTGCTAAATACTTATCATCAAGTTTTATTGCATTAGCGTAATGTCCAATCTTTAATACTCCAGAATTTTGAAAAGTGTTTAAAGCTAGAGTATGATACTCCTTTAATTTGTTTAAATCAACTCCAGCCTTTTTATATTCACTCACCATAAACCACCATTTGGAGACCAATCTGCTGATACTCCAAAAAGGCCTTTTTTCTCTCTTGACTTATACGTGTATCTTACTATCTCAGCTTTTTCAACTTGATCTTCAATCGTTCTTCCAATATCATGCCTGAATATTAATTTTGTATCAGAAGAAATATAATTTATGCATTTATCTAATTTATCTGAAGCTTCCTTAAAATCATTAATAACTACTAATTCTAATGCTCTTGAACCTTTAGTTACTAATTGCATTCCTTCAAGAGAGACTGAACCAAAGTATATTTTACAACCTAGCTCTCTTATCTTCTGTACATCTATATTTATTATATGATTCGATGCCATAGTCTTATTTAAGGGATATCCTAAAGGTGCTATAGCTCTAACTACTGATGGCGTTGGATTAACCTTTATTTTGGCTTTACTTAATCTTCTAGTCGCTAATAGTTCTAGAACTTCGCCAAAATCACTCTCTATTCTCGGTATTATAGCAGAAGCTTCTGGATCTCCAAACCTAGAATAATATTCAATTATCGTAGGTCCCCAAATACCAGTAAGCATCATTTGCCCAGAGAGAATCCCTACATAATCCTTTCCAGTTTCTTTTTTAATAGCTTCAGCAGTAAGCTTTACAATCTCAAATGATTTCTCATATTCTTCTTCATTAATAAATGGCAAACCTTCTTTGGGACCAGATATAGAACCCATTCCACCAGTCTCTGGACCAATTCCGTCTTCATATGCATGCTTATAATCTTGTGCTAGAGGCATAGGTATTTGCGTATAACCATCAGTTAGGACATGTAATGTATATTCTGGTCCGTCTACCTTCTCCTCAATTATAATCTTTACCTTATCATTAACATAACTAGCAATTCCATTGATTCCCTTTGTTAGTGCATTTCTTTTCTCGTTGGAAAGGTAGGCTTGCAAATCAGCAATCACTTTAACTCCTTTTCCTCCAACTTGCTCTGATGGTTTTACAGCGATAGAACCACCATATTCTAGTATAAAATTAATAGCATCTCTTAGATCTTCAAAGGCCTTAAACCTTAACCTACCGGGAATGTTATATTTCCACATTAGTTCTCTCATCCAAACTTTAGATTTCTCTATCATCGCACATTCTTTATCAGGACCAACTACTGGAATGCCTTCTTCTCTGAAGACGTTTGCAACACCATGGAATAATGGATCTTCAGGACCTATAACACCAAAATCTGGATTTACCTCTTTTACTATCTCTTTAACAAATTCAACAGAGTTAATATTGCCTTTAAAATATTTTCCATTAGTTTTATCTACAGCTTCTTTTATTCCAGGATTTGTGTATGAAGAAATTGCATGAATCTTATAACCTTTAGGAGAGTTAGCTAATGCTTCTGCTAGAGCGTTTTCTCTTGCTCCATCTCCGATTAACAAAACTTTCATCTTATATCACCTTAGGATAGTTTCTAGTCATACAACCAACACATATGCTCTTACCTAGAACTTTATAAAGACCTTCAAGACTTAACCAGTAAATGGAATCAGCACCAATAACCTTAGCTATTTCTTCTTCTGAGAGATTAGCAGCAATTAAATCTTTTTCCTCTGGAACTTCCATACCATAAGGACATTTTGATATTAACTTAGGACTGCCAATTAAAACGTGAACCTCCTTAGCACCTAAACTTCTCAAAGCAAAAACTGTATTTTTCAAAGTTCTGCCAGTGACCATAGAATCGTCAATTAAGATTACTCTTTTGCCTTTGACTACGTATTTAATAGGATTTAATTTTAGTTGAACTCCTATGATCTTTAAGAAATCATCTGAAGCCAGCATTGTTCTAATCGGACTTCCAGTTCTGGTAAAACCTAAATCATAAGGTATACCAGACTTCTTAGAATAGCCTATTGCAAAAGGTATAGCAGTATCTGGAACGCCAATCACAACATCAGCATCAATTTTCTTTTCTTCAGCTAGCTGTTCTCCAATCTTCACTCTTACTTCATAAATATTTTTACTAAATACAAAACTGTCTATTCTTGATTGATAAACTAAATCAATCGCGCAGTAATTATGTCTACTCTCATTTATTTGGCTGTAAGAAATTTCATAAGTGTCAATAAATACCGCTTCACCAGGTTTAATTTCTCTTCTGAATTCTCCACCTATAACCGTAATTCCCGAAGTCTCTGATGATAGAATAGCTAAATCAAAACCAAAACCTCCTATTTCTAGAGGTTTTATTCCATATGAATCTCTATAACCCAACATTTTTCCATCTTTTGCTAAGAATATTAATGAGAAAACACCATTGATTTCTTTTAAAGTATTCTCTGGATCTTTATATAATCCTTTTGCGATTTCATTTAAATCTCCCTTAATAATTCCATCTACAACTAAAGTGCCAAAATCTGTTATTATTGGATATCCTATTTTAGTTCCAGTATAAGCTATCCCTGCCCATCCTTCTATATTCGGTGGTAGCTCAATATCTTCTGGTGCACCTTCGTTAGTTATTAATTGGAAGTTTTCTTTAAGTATCGACATTCCTGAGTAACTATATCCTCTATTCTGTAATCCTATTAGACCATAATATAAAAATTTACTTATATTCCAAATTTTATCAAATGCATATACACCTATTATTCCAGCCATTTAACTCACCTTTTTAAATATAGATTCTAATACTTGCAAATTATATGAAAATTTAAGGGGATAAACTCCAGAAAAACATGCATGACATAAATCAGGTCTTCCTATGGCTTTAATCATTTCTTCAACTGTTAAGAACTCAACTGAATCAGCACCAATATACTTAGCTATTTCTTTTTCATCTTTCTCACTAGCTATTAGTTCTTTAGATAATGGAAAATCTATACCCATATAACAAGGATATTTTACTTTTGGAGAGCCTATTCTTACATGAACTTCCTTAGCACCATTATCCCTTATCATTCTTACAATTTTTCTCATAGTATTTCCTCTAACGATTGAGTCATCAATGACAACAACTTTCTTATTTTCTACTACACTTTTGACTATACCAAATTTCTCTTCTAGTACAGCATTTCTTTTATCTTGTGTAGGCATGATAAAAGACCTCTTTGCTACGAGTGTTCTAATCAAACCGTATTCCATAGGAATCTTTGATTTCCTAGAGAATCCTATTGCAATCGGAATTGAGGATTCTGGAACTGGTATAGCTACATCTGCATCAACTCCATGATTTTCAGCTAAAATTTCTCCTAGCTTTATCCTAGAGTTATAAACAGACACACCATCAATTATAGAATCGGGTCTGGCAAAATAGATGTACTCAAATGAGCAAAAACTTACACGATCCCTAGAAATAACTTCGCTTTCAATTTCACCATCTTTAATGTATATCATTTCTCCAGGTTTTACATCTCTTAAAGGCTTACCTCCTAATTGTCTGATTACGGAATCTTCTGAAGCAATTATATAACCGTTATTAATTTTACCTAAGACCAGAGGACGGAATCCTTTAGGATCTCTAAAGCCGATAAGTTCTCCTTCATTAGTTAAAACTACGAGTGAGTATGCACCGTCAGCTAAGTCAACTAACCTTCTAATTCCTTCTTTAATGTTAGGCGCCTCCGAGAGAACCTTAAGAATAAATTCAGTATCGGTAGAAGTTCCGAACTTAAAATAATTAGTTATTGTACCATTAAATGCTATAGCAATTTTACCGTTACTTAAAGGTTGAGCCTCGTCAAGTGAACCTTTACCGGTAGTTGAATATCTAACATGACCTATTGATAGTTTCGCATTAGGAAGAAGCCTAGGATCTAATGCCTCTTCAACTAAACCCAAGCCTTTCATGGTAACTAAACTCCCATCTTTTCTGTAAGTAATTCCTGCTGATTCTTGTCCCCTATGTTGTAATAATTTTAGGGATTCGTAAGAAATCATTGGAGAATTATCAGCATAAACTCCAACAATACCGCAGTGTTCTTTAACCTTCATGACATCACCTCATATAAGTAGTTATAATAATTATCAATCTCTTTATTTACATTAATCTCTTTATTATCAATTTTTATTATACCTTGGTCCTTAGTTATCTTTCCAATTACTGATATATGAATTCCTTTGGACTTACGTATTATGTACTCTGGATCGTTAGTTAATACAATAAACCTACCACCATTTTCAGAATAAAGTTTAGGAATCCAATCATCAGTATCCGAAGGAATTGAAGACGTTTCAATCTCTACGCCCATACCTTTAACTAGTATTGAAAATAACGAGGCAATTAGACCTCCTTTATTAATGTCCTTAGCAAAGAATATTTTCTCGTCGTTTATTAAATTTACAACTAACTGACTCGCTAAATAGTCTTCATTTAACCTCGCTTTTGGAACCTCGCCATAATTTCCAAATATTTTACCAAATAAAGACCCCCTCATCTCGTCCCTTGTAAAACCTATTAAAGTGATATAACTATCTTCAACGACCTTATTACGTAAGAATTTATCCTTAATTAAGCCTGCCATGACTATCAAAGGAGTGGGTTTAATTGCCTTACCTTCTTTATTTTCATTATAAAATGATACTTTTCCGCCAACTATTGGGGTAGAAAAGAACTTTGATGCTTCAGCTATACCTCTAATAGCTTCTACAAAAGAATAGTAAACTTCTGGTTTTTTAGGATCACCAAATTGAAGATGATCAACTACTCCTATACCAATTGCACCGACAGATGCTAAGTTACGATATGCTTCAGCAACAATAGATTTGCCACATTCATAAGAATCTTCAGCACATAAGTCTGGATTAGCATCACCCTTTAATGCTAAAAGCTTACCATTCGGAAGTGATATTAAAGCAGAATCGGCTTCTCCAGGCTTTAAAACAGTAGAAGTACCTACTTCATAGTCAAATTGTGAGTAAGCCCATTCTTTACTTATTATTCTAGAGAGTATTGCTCTAATACTTTCTTCTAACCCAACTTCAGGTTTTTTATCACTTTTAATTAGTTTAGGCTTTTTAATTTCCCATATAAATCTTGGTGGAGATAAAAGTAAATCTGATGGTAAGGAAACAATCTCTTTACCTCCATAAAGAAACTTAATGTATGGTTCTTTTACGAATTCACCTATTACAGCACAAGGATAATCGTAATATTCAAATGCTTTACAAACTTCATTAACATTTTCTTCTTTAACAGCAAAAAGCATTCTCTCTTGGGTTTCTGATACCAAAATCTCTTCTGGTTTAAGGTCTTTAACCCTTAAGGGAACCTTATCTAAATTAACTATTGCCCCTAAACCATTAGCCATTTCAGTAACTCCAACTACTAATCCACCACCGCCTAGGTCCTTAATAGCCTCTACTTTATCAGCAATTTCAAGAGTAACGTCTAAAACTATTTTTCCAGCAAATGGGTCGGCAATTTGTACAGCACCTATTTCATCCTCTCCACTTAATTTTCTTGAAGCAAAAGAAGCTCCTCCTAAACCATCTAAACCAGTTAAGCCAACTATGACTATCTTTAATCCAGGCTCCTTAACAACACTTGGTACAATCTTATCTTTTCTTACTATACCTACACCAGCAACATCCACTAAAGGATTATCATTATATGAATCGTCAAAATCTAATTCTCCACCAACTACTGGTACACCAATACTATTCCCATAAAATCCAATTCCAGCAATTATATTCTTTAGCAACCATTTATTTCTTGGATTAGATAAATTACCAACCCTAATCATATCTAATAAGGCAATTGGCTTCGCTCCTTTACTTATTATATCCCTAATTATACCTCCAACTCCAGTAGCTGCACCATTAAAGGGATCAATAGCTGAAGGATGATTATGGCTTTCAAGTTTTAACACAATTGCCCACCCATCTCCAACATCTAATGCTCCAGCGTCTTGCCAATCTTCAATACCCATTAATACCTTTTCTCCCTCACTAGGAAAACTTCTTAAGAAAACTTTAGACGACTTATAAGAGCAATGTTCACTCCATAATGCATCTATAGTTAGCCATTCAGCCTCATTAGGTTCTCTTGCAAGCTTCTTTCTTACTAGTTCCATTTCGTACGAAGAAAGTGTTATTTTCATTTTCTTAACCCCTTAAATAATAATAATCCATCAGTTTCACCCGTTATAGAGGTTAATTTGAAAGATGCCCTCTCTGGATGTGGCATCATGCCTATGACATTTCCTTCTTCATTAGCAATTGAAGCTATATTGAGAATTGAACCATTAGGATTTACCATATCGTTCACATTACCATTTTCGTCACAATATAACATAACAGCATATTTCTTTGCTTTCTCTACATTATCTAAATAAAATCTCCCTTCTGCATGTGCTATAGGCATTTTTAGAATAGTCTTATTTAATCCACGAGTTACAGCTGTATCAAATCTAACGACTCTCAAGTAAACCCACTTACTGATAAAACGCAAATTTAAGTTAGGTAAAAGAGCACCTTCTAAGAGACCACTTTCAACCAATATTTGAAATCCGTTGCATATTCCGATTACAATTTTACCCTCATCCGCCATTTCTT